>NZ_DJAU01000025.1:0-110091 GCF_002429725.1 Lysinibacillus sp. UBA5994
AGGGGTTTTCAAAAGATACAATAAAAAAGCAATCTCAAAAAATTGAGATTGCTTGATCTATTCGAAATTAAACTAAATCTTCACCGAAGAATAAGCCGATTTCGCGCTCTGCAGATGCAAGAGAGTCAGAACCGTGGATGATGTTGTGAGAAACAGTTGTTGCATAGTCACCACGGATTGTACCTGGGTTAGATTCTTCAGGTTTTGTTGCACCCATCATTGTACGAGCAAGCTTGATTACGTTCTCGCCTTCCCATACCATAGCGAATACAGGACCAGAAGTGATGAAATCAACTAATTCACCAAAGAATGGACGCTCAGCATGCTCAGCATAGTGCTTTTCTGCTAATTCTTTAGGAATTACCATTAATTTAGCACCTTTCATTACAAAACCGCGACGTTCGAAACGATCAACGATGTCTCCAATTACTTGACGTTCAACGCCGTCAGGCTTAACCATTAAAAAAGTTTGTTCAATTGCCATGTTTAAAACACTCCTTAAATTCGTCTAACAGGTTTTACACCTACCGATAAATATTAACAAAAAATGAGCTTTTGTACAACAAAAAGCTAGAATTTGCGCTTACCCATGAACAATGCTACATCACGTAATTTTTTCTTAACGGGATGTTTTGGTAAAGCATCAATTTCTTGTAAGGCTTTTTTCAAATATTTATCACTCATACGATTAGCTTGCTCAATCGCATGAGATTTACGCACATATTGCAACATATTTTGACGTTCCGATTCTGTTAACGTGCCTGCAAACACTTTAACTAAGTATGGTTGCATCTCCGGATCATCTTTCAACAATAAAATCGGTAAAGTAATATTGCCCTGTAGTAAGTCACTACCTGCTGGCTTCCCTAGTTCTTTATCGGTTGCCATAATATCTAAAACATCATCGATAATTTGGAAGCTCATGCCTACAAAGTAGCCGAAGCGCTTTAAATGCCGAACTGTTTTAGCATCAACCCCCGCTGCCACAGCTCCTAGCTCACAGCTTGAAGAAATAAGTAATGCTGTTTTACGTTTGATTCTTCTAAAATAATCTTTTAAACCTTGATCTAATCTAAATTTATCTTCAATTTGAATGACTTCACCGTTACAAATCTCCACCATCGTACGGGCTAAAATTTGATGAACAAGTGGGTCTTCTAACTTTGTTATATATTCCAGCGCACGTGCGAAAATAAAATCGCCTGTGTACATTGCTACCCTGTTATTCCACTGTGATTTGACAGTTGGGCGTCCTCTTCGCATATTGGAGTCGTCAATGACATCATCATGTACAAGCGATGCCATATGAATGAGTTCTAAAGGCACTGCTACATCCTTCATCTTCTCAATGTCATAATCACCAAATTTTGCGCCTAGTAACACAAAAATTGGTCTTATCCGTTTGCCACCAGCTTGTAATAAATGGAGAGAAGCATCGTTGATCAAATATGAAGATGAGTCCACCGCTTTTTCTAACTCTTGTTCAATGATTTCGATATCTGATTTCAAATCGGAATAGAGTAGTTTTAACTTCATCTTTTCCACGTGTGAAAACCTTCCCCCATTAACGTATCTTTTTAAAGCCCATATGCATTGCCGCAGCCCCGCCACTGTATGCTTTGTACGTTACTTTTTCTAATCCTGCCTGCTCAAACAATGCCGCTAACCTTTTCATACCTGGGAAATCATTCGCAGATTCCTGAAGCCAAGAATACTCCTTATAGCTTTTCGCAAATATTTTACCAAATATCGGCATTATATATTTAAAATAAAAACGGAACAGCTGACGATAACCAGGGATTTCAGATTGAGATGTTTCTAAACAAACCACCATTCCACCCGGTTTAACAACACGATGCATTTCCTTCAAAACTTGTAAATAATCAGGTACATTGCGAAGACCAAAGCCGATTGTCACATAATCAAACGTATCATCTGGAAAAGGCAACTCCATTGCATTTCCATGAATGAGTTCAATTTGTGGGTATGGCTCTACCTTTTTTTCGCCAACTTTCAGCATGTTTTGACTAAAGTCAAGCCCTTTTACTTCTCCACTTTCACCAACAGCCTCTGCCAATGCGATTGTCCAGTCTGCGGTGCCACAGCATACATCAAGTGCTTTTGATCCAGGTTTTACAGCCATGTGCTTCATCGTATCGTTACGCCAGCCAACATGCATCTGGAAACTAATTACACCATTCATTTTATCGTAGTTTTCCGAAATACTTTCAAATACTTCGTGAACGTGTTCTTCTTTCGTTTTAGCCATTTTGAAAAACCTCTCTTATCCGTTAGTAGAAGCAATGGATGCCTCTACATGTGCATGTAAAGCTTGTTTGATATCACTTTGTAAAAAGGATGCCTGATTAATGATCTGTGATAGCTCTGTTTTTAAATGCACAATTTTCCCTTGGATGACGCTATTAAAGGTTGCGCCATTACGTCTGACACTTTCTTCTAGTGCCTTACCCATTAAAGACATTTGCCCACGTTGATAAGCTGTCCATTCTTTTTCTAAACGCAAGATTAATAAGCTTTTTTCTATAAGTGGTATATATTCACTGAAAGAATAAAGATCAAAAAATTGAGCAATTAACCCAGATTCTATCGTACTCATCGATGTATACCACTGTTCCATTGTTCGTTGTTTATTTTCATAAACCTTAATTTGGTTTTCACATCGTGCCACAATACCTTGTGACAAGTTTCGAATTAATGCAACATTCCCTGACATTGCTAATATTTCATAATAACGACCACTATAAAAATCCCCAGCTAATACGGTAAGCTGCTGTTCTTTTGATGTTGCGTCTAATTCTTTTATATGATCGTGAGCCGCTAATGCTGCGTACACTATGCCAACAGTAATTGCAGCCTCTTGTTGCTCTTGTTGCCACTCTTCACCATTCAAAAACGGGATTAACAAATAAAACAGTTGATTTTCATCTAGCACAGGTACACCTGTGTATTTTTGCAAAGTTCTATGACGAACATCCATGAAAATCTCTGTTTTTAACTGTGCAATTGAATTTTGAATGTATGTTGCATTCATAGACCTTACTCCATTTCACTTTCAGATACGTTAGCCCTATACAAGGCCAAACGCTTGCTTACTGAGTCATTATAGCATACGCAACGATGCGGAATAAAAAAAATTTGCTTTCTTCATAGCACAGGCAGTAAAGCTCTCCCATAATTGAATGTTGGAATGCTAACTGCCCATAGACCTTATACTAAGTTTTTCACATCTAGTGTTTTTATATGTGTTGTAGAACGTTGAACAGCATTAAAACCTATCGTCAGAAACAAAATTTCTTATTTTTTCGCTTCGCTATTGATCACGCCATGTGCTGTATGAATTTGCGCTTTACCGCGTATTTTCATGGCAGACGTGTGTTCTGTAAATTGAGCAATCATTACTTCGCCGGCATCTAATTTCTCTGAATGATGGAATTTCGTATCAGTTCCACGTGTTAATCCAATGACATGTACACCATCTTCTTCAGCTTGAATAACAATATAATCTTGTGACATCTTTGTACACTCCTTAAATCCGACAAATTCTTAGTTCATCATAACATAATTAGACACGCAATTTAAGACATTTGAATAAATGATAGTACTTCTCTACGTTTCACTTCATCTTCCTCATAAATACCGCGTGCAACAGATGTCACCGTTTTAGAACCAGGTTTTTTTAATCCACGCATTGTCATACACATATGCTCAGCCTCGATCACAACATAGACACCTTTTGGCGAAAGCATCTCCATTATTGTGTCTGCTACTGAAGAGGTAATACGCTCTTGCAGTTGTGGTCTGCGGGCAATCGTCTCCACTGCACGTCCTAACTTACTCAGCCCAGCAACAACGCCGTCATTTGGTATGTATGCAACATGTGCTTTGCCATAGAAAGGTACTAGATGATGCTCACACATCGAATAAAAAGGTATATCTTTGACAAGCACTAGTTCTTCATGATCCTCATGAAATACCGTTTTAAAATAATCTTTAGCATCCTCATGCAAGCCGCTGAACATTTCGGCATACATTTTTGCTACACGCTTCGGCGTATCCAATAAACCTTCACGATTTACATCTTCACCTACCGCTTCTAAAATCATTTTTACCGCTTCTTCTATTTTTAATAAATCAATATTCGACATCAAAAAACCCTCCTGCATATCAAAACATTACACATTTCCCTATGCATCGTAGCACATCCAAAAGGTAAGCGCAAAATGACTTACCTGATTCATCAGAAATTCGCTTCTAGATAAGAAAATCACTGTATATTATTATGTAAAATTCAAATTTGAAGTTAAAAAGAGCAGCCTTCATGTTCGTTAACATGAAGACTGCTCTATGTAACTACTAGACGTGTATTATTTTACCGCGTCTTTAAGCGCTTTACCTGGTTTGAAAGCAGGCACCTTGCTAGCAGCGATTTCGATTTCTTTACCAGTTTGTGGGTTACGACCTTTACGAGCCGCACGTTCACGTACTTCAAAGTTACCAAAACCAATTAATTGTACTTTGTCACCCTTTGCAAGAGCATCTTGAATTGTATCAAATACAGCTTCAACTGCTTTAGAAGCGTCTTTTTTAGAAAGACCTGCAGCTTCAGCAACAGAGTTTACTAATTCTGTTTTATTCACACCATTCACCTCCTCTCAAAGGGTCATGAACCAATTCTGTAAAAAGAGTAACACATAGAAAACCGCTACGCAACTGTATTCATTCATGATTATAACCAAAAAATCAGTTTTTCACCCAAAAAACAAAAATAAAAGGACTTTTCGCATAAAAACGAAAAGCCCTGCGTATATTTTTTGCATTTTTTCTGAATTTTATCACTATAAAATAAATGTTACTAAACCACGATCTCCTTCGTTAACCATACGTTCAATCGTCTGACGCATACGTTTTTTGGCAGTAGATGGAACTGCGTCCATTTTATAGCGAATACCCTCTTTTAATACTTCATGCAATGGTGTGCCAAATAATTGTGTATTCCATAAGGCATCACGATCATGTAAATAAGCATGATTTAAATCTTTTAGAAGTTGCTGACTATGGAACTCTGAGCCAATTAACGGTGCAAATTCTGACTCCATATCAACTCGGATAATATGATAGGATGGCGCTTTTGCCTTCATTCGTACGCCGAAGAAATTATTCTGTTTAATGAGCTCTGGGGCTGTTGGCTCAAATTCCTGCATCATTGGCAATGTCACGCCATAGCCTGTCGTATCAGCATCGTGAATAGCACTTTTAAATCGCTTTTGGGCCTCTTTTGCCTCTGCCGCCTCTTTGATAAAGAGTAACCAATCTTTTTTCGTTTCAATTGGTTCTTCTAGCCATTCATTACAAACTGATTTATACAATTCACCCTGTAGGGATACCCGAATTACAGCTGTTCCTACACCTGCATCTACATGAACAACTTCACTTTGGTCAATAAAGTCAATGGCTTTAAAGGCATCTGACGCCTGTTGCACATCTCGAATTTTCATAACAGAAGAAAGGACTTCCTCCATCGAATCAATCAATGCAACATTTAATGGATGTGTAGCATCTAATACATCCAGCCAGTCTGGTTTTTCCACCTCAATGGTACGAATTGGGAATTCAAATAACGCCTCTTGTAAAATATATTGAATATCCGTTTCTCTCATTTGATCAATGGACATCGCAATAACAGGGACATTGTAACGTTCAAACAATTCATTGCGAAGCTGAACCGTTTCTTCTCTCGCAGGCATTTGGCAATTGAGTAAGATGACAAATGGTTTGCCGATGTCTTTTAATTGCTCTACAATTTCCTCTTCTGCCTTCTCTGCTGCTCGTCGACTGATTCCGTTCACTGTACCATCAGTCGTTACGACAATACCAATATTCGCATGATCGCGAATCACCTTATCTGTGCCAATTTTAGCGGCTTCCTGAAATGGAATTGGCTCCGTATGCCAAGGCGTATGAACAAATTTTGGTCCATTTTCATCCTCATAGCCTTTTGTCCCATCGATAATATAACCAACACAATCTGCTAATCGAATTTGGAATGGCATTTCATCTTCACCGACCACAATACGGGTTGCTTGGGCAGGCACAAACTTCGGCTCAGCAGTCATAATGACTGGCCCCGGAGAACTTTGTGGCAACTCATCNNGTTTCATCCACAATGTTTGGTAACACGACTGATTCCATTACCTTTTTTACAAATGTTGATTTACCTACACGTACTGGACCGACAACACCAATATAAACATCGCCATTTGTGCGCTCTGCAATTTCTCTAAATACTGCTTCACTCAAGGTTTCTGCCTCCTTTATCTACGCTTTTTCACTATATGCGAGCCTGTAGACAAATATGAAAAAGCCCCTCACAAATGTAAGGAGCTTGTTTGCTATTTCTCTTTTTTCTCGGCGGCTTCTGCCTCTTGTTTTTGTAATTCTTTCGCTTTTTTGACATCCGCATTATACGTTTTCATATCATAGATAGGCTCTCCATTCTCGTCCACTGTATATGGAATAGAATAGGCAGGCACCACTGGAAATTTGTCGACAAGCAGTTGGCGAATATCATCACCTGGCTTTACATTCGGCTTATCCTCTTTTAAAAGCTGGCCTAAATCCACAGCATAGTCTACATGTAATTCACCATCACCAGTCATGAAAAGCGGTAACTCGACGCCAGAATAGGGACTTTTTACAGTTACCTCTGTTTTATAACCCAAATCTTTATAGTTGATCTGATAAACATTATCTGAAATTGACCCTTTTATTGGTAAATACTGTGTAGATAGTTTACGAATACCTATTTCACGTATACGCTCTGCCGCGTTTAAATCTACTAATTTGACCGATGCCTCATTTTCAGGGTCCCAAATGATATATTGATATATACCACCTTTTTCATAGGCATTTCCAGGAATTGTCGTCAAATACTTCGGCATAAGTTTTTCAAAATCGATTAAATATTTGATATAGATATCCGTATCTAGCTCGCTATTTTTAATTGGTACTAGTCCACCTGTTGCTTCACGGTATTCATCCACAGCACGTTGAACTGCCGCTAGTTGATCGACATCAGGCGTGACCTTAGCCCTTTTTTCTTCTTCTGGGTACGCACATCCTACTAACAGTATGGCGGTTGCAAATACCAACAGCAAAGCACTTAGTTTTTTCATGTTACTGACACCTCATTATTATTTATGCTGGCCAAGTGGCAACTACAAGTACCATTAAAAATGTGCCAAGTCCAAACAGTATGTATGCACATAAATTTACGACTGTTCGTAAAAATACATTTGAAATCTTATTTCGCGCTAAATAAATTAAGCCGACTGATATAATCATAAATGCGATGCAATAAAACGACACCCACATTACATCAAGCGCAGGCATATGAGCTAACGGGCCCATTTCAAAAAACCACCTTTCTTTGAATGTCAAGACACAATCAAAGTATATTATACTATGTGCTTTTGCTAAAAAGAAATAGTTGTCCCATAACTATCAAGAAATGGACAACTCTTTTAGCTTGTATTTCTATTCAACTAGTGGCACACAATAAGGCGTCTCAACAGATTCGTTGAGACACCTTATTTATGTCCATTTAATGACAAGTCTAATCAAAAAATTAATATTAATGCTTCATATCGTCTATTTCTCGTTTTTTCATACGCATCATTAAGGCATCTACTGCCACTTTCGGTTCAACATCATTAAATAGCACACTATAGAGCTCTGTGGAAATCGGCATGGCGACATCATATTTCTCTGCTAATTGATAGGCTGCCTTCGTGGTACGGACACCTTCTACGACCATGCCCATTTGATCCAGCACTTCTTGTAGCTTCATACCTTGCCCTAACATATTACCTGCACGCCAGTTTCGCGAGTGGACACTTGTACAGGTTACAATTAAGTCCCCCATACCTGTAAGCCCTGAGAACGTAAATGGATTACCACCCATTTTTACACCTAACCGTGAAATTTCTGCAAGACCTCGCGTAATAAGTGCCGCTTTTGCATTGTCTCCATAATTTAAGCCATCAGTAATACCTGCCGCTAAAGCGATAACGTTTTTCAACGCTCCTCCTATTTCTACACCAATGATATCCTCATTTGTATAGACGCGGAAGAACTGATTCATAAATAAATCCTGTACCTTTTCAGCAGCATCAATATTAGCACAAGCTGCAGTAACCGTTGTAGGATGATGCAGTACCACTTCTTCTGCATGACTTGGCCCAGAAAGAACAACAATTTCTTCCACATACATTGCTGGTAAGCTTTCTGCTAAAATCTCAGATATTCGTTTTAATGAGTCAGGCTCAATTCCTTTCGAAACATGGACAAACAACACTTTTTTTGTTAATTCAGCCGTTAGTTTCTCGCATACTTCACGAATCGCTTTTGTTGGAACAGCCACAACAATGGTTTCTGCATGAGTTGCTACCTGCGCCATATCACTCGTCGCATGTAAATTTACAGGTAGTATGGTTTCTGGTAAATATTTTTTATTCGTATGCAGTTGATTGATTTCTTCTGCCTGCTCAGCTCTATGTGTCCATACCAGCGTATCATGTCCATTTTCCGCTAGTACCATTGCCAGTGCAGTACCCCATGAGCCTGCCCCTAACACACAAACTTTTTCCATAACAAAATCCTCCCTTTGTTGGGTTGTCTATTAAGTAAGTTCTTTCTTGTAAAAAGACGCCACCCAACAATAATGTCGGGTTGGCGTATTGTATGTCTATAGCTATTGCCTTAAGCACGCGCACGTGTAATTAAACGAATTGGCGTCCCTTCAAAGTCAAATGTTTCGCGGATGCGATTTTCTAAGAAGCGTTCGTATGAGAAATGCATAAGCTCAGGTTCATTCACAAAAATAACGAATGTTGGTGGCTTAATCGCTACCTGAGTAGCATAGTAAATACGTAAACGACGACCTTTATCTGTCGGTGCTGGATTACGAGCCACTGAGTCCTCAATCACTTCATTTAAAATAGAGGACTGAATACGCATCGCATGATTCTCGCTGACACGTTGGATAATCGGTAAAATTTGATGCACACGCTGTTTTGTATTCGCCGATACAAAAATAATTGGGGCATAATCTAAAAATAGGAAATGCTCACGAATTTGCTGTGTAAAGACATTCATTGTTTTTTCATCTTTTTCAATGGCATCCCATTTATTCACAACAATGATCACAGCTTTTCCAGCCTCATGTGCATAGCCAGCGATTTTTTTATCTTGCTCCTGAATACCTTCTTCTGCATTCAGCACTACTAAAACAACGTCTGAGCGTTCAATAGCACGTAGCGCACGTAACACAGAATATTTCTCGGTTGTTTCATAAATCTTTCCTTTTTTACGCATACCCGCCGTATCAATAATGACATATTCCTGTCCATCATATGCATAAGGTGTATCAATCGCATCACGTGTTGTCCCTGCAATATTACTAACAATAACACGTTCCTGCCCTAGGAAAGCATTCACTAAAGAGGATTTCCCAACATTCGGGCGACCAATTAAAGAGAATTTAATGACATCATCACCGTATTGTTCTTCATCTTCTTTCGGGAAATGTTTCGCACATTCGTCCAATAAATCCCCTAAACCTAAACCGTGGGAACCTGAAATAGGCCAAGGTTCACCGAAGCCAAGTGCATAAAAATCATAAATCATTTCACGCATATCAGGATTATCAATTTTATTGACCGCTAATACGACTGGTTTTTTTGTTTTGTATAAAATTTTAGCAACTTGCTCATCTGCTGCCGTTACCCCTTCACGACCATTTGTCATGAAAATAATAACGTCTGCTTCATCAATAGCGATTTCAGCTTGTTGACGAATTTGTTCTAAAAACGGCTCGTCTCCAATTTCAATGCCACCTGTATCAATAATATTAAAATCGTGTGTTAACCACTCTGCCGAACTATAAATACGGTCACGTGTTACGCCTGGGATATCCTCCACAATCGAAACACGTTCTCCAACGATACGATTAAAAATCGTCGACTTACCTACGTTCGGACGACCTACGATGGCTACTACTGGTTTCGTCATCTGTACTTCATCCTTCCAACTTCTTGTCTTTCGCTATTATACACGAAAAATGCCATTATATCATATCATATCCATAATGTAGAACGCTATGTATGGTGATAAAAGGTGTTACCTCATTTTTTTAAGCGCTCTATCAGATGTTATAAAGGTTCTATCGCCTTTTTAATTGCTATCCTTTATTTTGAGAATCTTATCCGCTACTTTTAGAGTTTTATCCTTCAATTCAAAGATTTTATCCTCTTCTTATTTGCTATCCTTCACTTCTGAAATCTTATCCGCTACTTTTAAAGTTTTATCCTTCAATTCAAAGATTTTATCCACTCCTCAATCGCTATCCTTCACTTTCAAAATCCTATCAACCATAAAAATAGCGAGGATACAATTATGCATCCTCGCTTTATACATTATTTAAAGTTTTTTAGTTTATCGCCAATCACATCACCGAATGAGAAGCCTGTATTCTCTTCAGGTAATTCATAGTCGATTACTTCTTCTGCTTCAGGATTTTCTAATAATTCTTTAATACTAAGGGCTAGACGGCCTTCGTCAGCGTTGACATCAAGAACCTTTACCTGTACTTCTTGTCCCTCTTTTAGTGCTTCATGAGGCGTGTTAATGTGCTTATGCGCAATTTGCGATATATGCACTAAACCTTCAACGCCTGGGAATACTTCCACAAATGCGCCAAATGAAGTAAGTCGCTTCACTCTACCGTCTAAAATAGTGCCTTTAGCGGCACGTTCTTCAATATTAGACCATGGTCCAGGAATTGTTTCCTTAATAGATAAAGAAATACGTTCATTTTCTGGGTCCACTGATAGAACTTTTACTTTTACATCTTGTCCTTCAGCTAAAACCTCACTCACATCACTCACATGCTCATGTGATACTTGCGAGATGTGTACAAGACCATCAATACCACCTAGGTCGATAAATGCACCAAATGACGCGAGACGCTGTACTTTACCATCCAATACATCGCCAGCTTTTATTTGATTAATCACATTTTTCTTTTGTGAAGCTTTCTCTGCTTCAACCACTGCTCGGTGAGATAAAATAAGGCGATTCTTATCCTTATCAAGCTCAACAATTTTAAAGCTTAATGTTTGCCCTTTATAGCCTTCAAAATCATCAACAAAATAGTCCTCTACAAGCGATGCTGGTACAAAGCCACGTACACCTAAATCTACGACAAGACCACCTTTAACAATATCCTTTACTTCCGCTTCAAAGATTTCCTCAGCGGCAAATTGCTGCTCCAGTGTATCCCATGCTTTTAGAGCATCCACTTTACGTTTTGATAGGACAAAGTTTTCTTCTTCAACCTTTGTAATCATCAATTCTAATTCATCTCCAACTGAGATGACATCAGACGCTTTCTCAATGTGTAAGCTTGATAATTCACTAATCGGTACAATACCATCAAACGGAGCACCTGGAATTGATACAGATACTGCCTTTTCATCAACTTGCGCGGCAATGCCTTTGACGATATCACCCTCGTTAAACGTTTGTTCTGCATAGTTCATTTCTTCAGACATATGTAACCCTCCTTCGCATCTTCCCTTACTATTTTATTCGATATTGAAGACAAAGACAAAAATAAATCCTTTAAATTCTAAAAATGTCTGAAATTTTAGGATTTATAGCATTTTTTCTTCTGCTAATTTTAAAATAGCTTGTGCTGCATCATCAATGGACAATGCTGTTGTATCTAAAAAAATCGCATCTTCAGCTTGAATCAGTGGCGATGCTTCACGCTCACTATCCTTTTTATCACGTAGCGCAATTTCTTCCTGAAGTTTTTCAAGAGAGGACTCAATTCCTCTTTTTTGATTATCAATCAAGCGTCGTCTAGCACGCTCCTCTACCGTTGCAGACATGAAAACCTTTAGTTCTGCATCCTTTAAGACATGTGTAGCAATATCGCGGCCATCCATGACAACACCGCCATTAGCTGCAAGTTTTTGCTGTTGAGCAACTAATAGCTCACGAACCTTCGCATGGGCAGCTACTTGTGAGACTGATGAAGTGACCTCATTAGAGCGTATTTCCGCTGACACATTGTGACCATCTAAAAAAACAAGCTGTCCCTGAGGTGATGGTTTTAATTCAATTGTGCTTACTTCAAGCATCTCTGCTAATTTTGCTTCATCATCTAAATGTATGTTTTGTTGCATCGCTTTATACGTAACTGCTCGATACATTGCCCCTGTGTCAATGTAAGTAAAGCCAAGTGCTTCAGCAACAATTTTCGCGATTGTACTTTTGCCAGCACCAGCAGGCCCGTCTATCGCAATTTGAATGTTTTTCTTCATATTCTTCCCTACTTTCTGCACCTCTTATTGTATCATATAACCTCAAAAAAGCCCTCTACTAGGAGAGGGCTTCATCAAAATATTCATAAAGGATATTAAACATTAAAAGGGTTCATTTCTTTACGACGATTGACTAATTGACGTTCAAAGCAAAAACGGACAATATGCTGTTGATCGACATCATCTGTATCTGTTAGTTGGATTGTTGCAATGCGTTTATCCTCTTTTTCAAAAATACGTACGATCAGCGCTTCCGTAATGACATACTTGACATCTCCATTGGCAAATGGCAATACAATGGTTAGTTTTACTTCATCACCCTCAGTGAAAGCTACTTGACCTTTCAACATGACTGCTAGGCCTCCTGCACTAATATCCACAGTCACAAGCTGATATTTATAATCTTTCAACTGAATAGCAACGTCTACTTGTGTCTCCACACGAACGTATTCTCGTCGCTGAATTTTTATAAACTCCTCTGGTGTTGGACAATGCAACATAATCATTGGGATATTACCTGCTTTACGGCCAACTACCTCTGTATTAAAGGCAAAGGATTGCTTATCCTCGGTACGAAAAGTTGCTCTAAATTCTGAGCCATCTATTAAAAATGCCGTTTTCTTTGTTGCCATATTAACCGGATAATCAATATATAGAATATTATCTTTTTGCTCTACAACTTTACAGCGGAATTTCTCCAAACGCTCTGTATAAGTTGGTTCAAGTTGTAATTGTGTACCAATTTTTATTTCCATGAGCATCTCCCCGTGCGAAAAATATAGTTTAATTATCTCATGAGAAGCTTATTTTGGCTATAAAAATTGGTAGTATTTTCATGTCAAGTTGATACAGAGCGGAAGCATCATTGATTAAGTTAGATATTCCACTTTTAATACATTATGGTTTTCCGCATCAATAACAATTCTAAATGTTTCCTGTGTATTACCATCACGCAATGCAATGACCTCATAGCAAAGACGTTGCTCAAATTGTCCATTATCTGTGTAGATATTTTTTACCTCTTGTACTTGGATATCGTCTTGGAAGAACGTTTTCCAATCAATCGGCTTAGCTGTTTGCTTTTTAATATTTTCTTCTTGAATATATTCCATTGCATTTGCACCTAACAGCTCACCTGTATCTTTCGCCACTTTCAATTGAACACCATCAGCGTAGATTAACGCATTATCTCCAGGATGGACACGAGCAAATGTCACATGCCAAGCTTGATGATTTTCTCGTGATTCCACATAGGCTACATCTTTCATGCCTAATTTCTTCACATATTCCTGCGCTTTTTTCATGATTTCCTCTTGTGATAACTTGGCTTCATCCACAGGACGTTCTACTAAATAGGATAATAAATGTCCACCCTTTTCTGTTAAATCAACATAGCCTAATCGAATCCCTTGGTGGAATTGGATATGATAAAAAGGATATGGTGCTGTATCACTACTTTTTGTAACTGTAAATGTGGCATCTTTAATGACTGGGAATAAGTATTTCACTTTTTCTAGTGCTTCTTTTTCGGTAATAACTGCATCCTGTAATGCCTTTAACTCAATTTTTTTCTGCCAATCAGATTCAGATAAAGTTAACGGGAAATCCTTTTCGCCGTAGCCCTTTAATGTATCCTTTACAGTATCAAATTGGCTATTTGGGTTTTTATTATCTACTTGCTGTAGCCAAACATCCATTTTCCCATCATGCTTATAGAAATCGACGGTTGCAGCTGTCCATTCATCGGAAAGAGATTGTAAATTCGTTGAAACCTGGGGCATTTTTTCACGCCAAGCTTCATAATCCCCTGTTTTCGCTGTCCTTTTTGCTTCATCGCCAAGTCGACCTAGATAGTTCATCCATTCACTTGATAGTTCTTGTCCTATTGGAATATTCGCAATTGAAGAACGAACTTCTGAGCTTAAACGCCAAACCGAATCTAGTTCATTGTGAATCGCCTGCTCATCTTGAAACAACAGGGATTGTGATACTGAGCGTTGAAGATGGGAAAGTTTTTCAGATGCATCCGTTAACTTATCTGTATATTGTGCTAGCACGGTACGTTGTAAATCTTCTTTATCTCCATGTAAATCAATACTGTATGCCCCTAACCCAATAACGGCAATCGTTAAGACCACGAGCCAAGTTTTCATCTAGGTTCCTCCTTTCTATGAACAGAAAATATGCTCTCCAATTTGTTTAATTTGTGGACGTGACCAAATCCATTTGCTCGTTGCAGTTTTTGGATTGAAATAATACAATGCATTTTCAGAAGGGTCCCAGCCGTTCATGGCATCAATAACCGCTTCTTTCGCTCGCTCATTTGGCTCAAGCCAAATTTGCCCATCTGCAACGGCCGTAAATGCTAACGGTTGGAAAATGATACCTGAAATAGTATTCGGGAAATCTGGGCTTTCCAAACGATTTAAAATAACTGCAGCAACTGCTACTTGTCCTTCATATGGTTCTCCCCTTGCCTCTCCATATACCGCATTCGCCATTAGCTGTAAATCACGCTCTGTATATTTGGGAGGAACTTGTGTCTGTGTTCCATTATTATTACTACTTCCACTACTATTGCTACTGCCACCACTAGTATTCTTTTTCACTTGCTGATCAAGTGGCTTGCCACCATAATAAGTAAATTGGTTTCCTGCATTTAATTGAGCTTTCACCCATTTTTCATCATAATCTGAATTGCCCGTTAACGCTTTCTTTGTCTTAGCGCCTGCAATTCCATCTACCGGTAATCCATAATTTTCTTGGAAATTACGTAAAGCCCAGTATGTGTTGTAGCCAAATTTACCATCAATTTTACTCTTATAAAAACCTAAGTATTGTAGCCTTGCTTGCAATTCAATGACATCATCTCCATAGGCACCTCGAGTAATTTGCTGATCGCTAAATGCATTCGCATCATTTTGAGGAATCGCAATTATACTAATTCCTAATATCAAAGCAAAAAGTATGCTTACTAAACGCACTTTTATCACTCCTTTTTTTTATAGCTTGAAACAAAAAGAGTAATTTATACATGATAAAAATGAAATAAAGCGTAGAAATCTTTGACGATTTCTACGCTTTATATTTTCTTTTGCATGTGAAGATGCTGCACCAGATGATAATGTGCAAGCTTCACTTTGCGCAAGCCAAACCACCATAAAAACAACATAAAAGGAATCATTAAATAAACCCAGTGACCTTTGAATGATAATATTGTATTGTATAGAATGTGAAGTACCACTGGTGCACAAAGCGCCATAGCAATCATCTCTTTTGTCTTAACAAGTTTCGAAAACTTAGCCCGTCCATAATAATAGCCCATTACGACACCGAACAAAGCATGACTCGATACTGGTAATAAGGCTCGCATAAATGCCGTGTCTAAGCCAAATGAAAGTAAATAAAGAACATTTTCAATCGTAGCAAAGCCAAGTGAAATGCTTGCCCCGTACAATATACCATCGTAAGGGTCATCAAATTCTATATGATTATAGATGGCAATTAATAGCACAAACCATTTAAAAAATTCTTCAATGACACTCGAAAATAGTACGTCTTGAAGATAAAGATATCGAAAAACCCCTTCCTCTGTTAATACATACTGTAAAAACATGATTGGGAACGTTAAAAATGCGCCGTATAAAAACGTTTGTAGTAAAGTTCTTCTTGGCTCCGTAGCCATTTGATTGCGCAAATAGAAATAACTAAAAAGCGCTAGACCGGGAGCAATGGCAGCAGATAATAAAATGATCATGATGCCGGCTCCTTTCAACAATAGACTGCTATTATTATACCATGTAATGACAAAAAAACTTTTTAAAAGGAGATTTATTTTTTATGAAAAAAACAATTTTATTAATTCATACTGGCGGCACAATCTCCATGGCGATGAGTGCTGAAGGAGCGGTCATGCCTAATAAGGAAAATCCTCTAATGAAGGAAAGTAATAAACTGGCTTCACTAGCAAGCATTATCGAAATAGAAGCTTTTAACCTTCCTTCTCCACATATTACACCGAAAGAGATGCTTTTATTGCGTAACTTGATTTTGGAACAAATTGACGCACAGCCAATTGACGGTGTGGTCATCACACACGGTACGGATACATTGGAAGAAACCGCCTATTTCTTAGAGCTAACTACGAACTTAGCCATTCCGATTGTGCTAACAGGAGCAATGCGTTCATCTAACGAACTTGGAGCAGATGGGATTTATAATTTAGTAGAAGCAGTCCGAGTAGCTGTTGATGAAGAAGCACGTGATAAAGGTGTGCTTGTTGTGATGAATGATGAGGTTCATCTTGCTGTAAATACAACAAAAACAAGCACAAGTTCAGTAAATACTTTCCAATCTCCACAATATGGACCGATTGGCCTTATTACAAAATCCCGAATCTTATTCCATCACGCACCAATTCGTCGACAATATGTAGATGTTAACAATTTACCTAAGCGTGTCGCAATGCTAAAAGTGTACGCTGGAATGGAAGAAGATTTATTGGATGTCGTGCTTGCATGTAAATATGATGGTGTTGTGCTAGAAGGACTAGGTCAAGGGAATGTCCCGCCATCTGTTGTAAAGGGAATTGAAAGCCTTATACAACGAGACATCCCAGTTGTACTTGTTTCCCGCTGCTTTAATGGAATTGCAGAAGGTGTTTATGGCTATATGGGCGGCGGTAAAATGCTAGAAGACTTAGGCGCCATATTCGCCACAGGTATTAATGGTCAAAAGGCACGCTTAAAATTATTAATAGGCCTTAACACAACTGGCTCGCCTTTAAATTTAAAGGACTTTTTCTTGTAACGCTAAAGTCTCGATCACCTGTTCATAATAGCCCAGTATTTCGCTAAGTCGAGCCAAAGCTTCATCAAAATCTGGCTGTATCACAGAAAATTGAATGAAATTCTTTTGGCGTAAATACTGGCTTTCACCATGAACGAATAGCCCGTTTAATGCTAGATCAATAAGTAGGTTGGCATAATTATTAGGCAATTGAACCGTTATCAACATCGGATATTGAGTAGTTGGATATTGAAATTGCATGATTGGTAGCTGCAGCAGTGATTGAAAGCGTTGCTGTAGCTGCTCATAACGTGCTGGATAGGCTTGCAATGCAGTCTCCGCATTGCTCAGTAATACAGCAGGTAATGTAAATGGTATGACACCTTGCTGATAATTTGCTAAATCAAGATAAGCGGGTAGATCGGCAGATGGGGGTGCAAGTGATTGCGAAAATACAAATGCTAGCCCACTTAACGCACCAATGGCCTTACCACTCACAGCCGTAGCTAAATAGCAGTCCTGTAAAGAGAACGGCATGGCACCGAACGAACTAATACAATCTATACATAACTTTACATTGTATTGTTTAGCAAGCTTTTTAAGAATATCTAAGTTATTACAAGTTCCCGTGGAAGTCTCACCATGTACTGCCAACATCCACTGATAAGACCCCGTCTCAAGCTGTGAAGCCAGTTCTTTGTCATCAAATACTGTTCCCCATTCTTTTTCTACCACATCATAATGTAATGACCAACGAGCGGCTTGCTTCTGTAAACGTTCACCGAATTCTCCATTTGTGAGAATAAGCCCTTTTCCTAATTGCTGTGCCTTTAGTTGTGCAAGCATTACTTCATTTGCTAGCGTTCCCGTCCCTACGATTACACCAACATGATTGGACTTCGATAAATGCAGCAACTTCTTCTGCACTCGTTCATAAAGCGCATAAAAAGGTAATGAACGATGTGATAAATCTGAATGAGCAATTGTCTTTAATTGCCTCACCGGCCCAGGATAAAATGTAGAGGGTTCCGTCGTTAGTCTATGTTGTAATGATTGTTCAAATTCATGTCTAGTGAGCACCATCGGTAAAAACATCGCACCCTCTTCCCCGACAGCTGGTGCAAACTGCTTAAAACCCATCTGCTTATATAGTTTTTCCTCTCTCGTTGTACCTGAAATCACTGCCGCAGAATAGCCTTTTTCGTAGGCAAATGTAGTTAAGGCCTGAGTAAGCTTCAATAGAACTCGACCCGTTCGATAACCTTTCTTCACGGAAAGCAAACGAATTTCACAAAGCTTCTCACAATTTTCCTTCGATAAATACTGCTCGACCTTACCAATCTTTTCATCAATAGAAAATGGTCGTTGATCTCTAAACGCCACCATGCCAATTAATTCTGTTTGCTTATAAACAACGACATAGGTATTCTCCTGATGAAATCGATCTACTTTTTTTCGCGATGCATTTACCTCATGCTGAGGAATTTCTTCTACAAATGTTTCATAATTCAATCGAGCAATCGCCTCAAATTCTTCATTTGTCTTGGCAATTTTACACCAATACATTTCCTTCACTTCCCTCTTTTCAATGATTCCTGAATATTAGACATATGCTTAATAAGCATACACACGATTGCCATGATTAAAAGTCCATATGGCTCTAATTTCCCTGCTTGTATAATTGCGGCTATATAAAAAGCAAAGCCCCCAACCATGCCAAGTGTCAGACTTCTAGTAAATGCAGATATAAGTGCTGTACCAATAATCATCCATAAAAAAAGACTTGGCGATAAGGCGAGACCCACACCAATAAAAGTAGCTACACCTTTCCCTCCATTCCATTTCAGCCAAATCGGAAATAGATGGCCAATTATAACCCATGCAGCTCCGCCAATAAGGACCCATTCATCCAATTGCCACATGCGTCCTAACCCTACAACAAGTACACCTTTTAATGAATCGCCAAGCAGAGTCAAAATAAACGCTGTTTTCCCAATCACACTTCCCGCATTACGCGCGCCTAAATTTTTACTACGCTCTTCCTGCAAATTGACACCGTATATCTTACCAACGAAATAAGCCGTCAAGATGTTTCCTATTAAATAACTCAAGAGCCAATACAAGCCAATCATTGAGCTGCCTCCTTGCTAAAAAGGCTGTATAAGCTACATGCCTATACAGCCTCGATCGTTATTTTTTTCTCTGCTCAATAGTTCGAGCGATACATTCGCCATGGAAACGACCATTTTCAATAAAAATTTCATTGGCATTATTTCCTGCTGCAATAACACCTGCAATGAATAGTCCTTCAACATTGGTTTCCATCGTTTCAGGCGTAACATAAGGACGACCCGTTTCTTCCTCTATGTCCACTCCCATCGCTTTAATAAAGGAGTGATCAGGATGATAGCCAGTCATAGCAAAAACGAAATCATTTTTTACTATTTTCTCTTGGCCCTCTACTTCTAAAACAACTTCGTGCTCACGTATTTCCAATACATTTGTATTAAAAAGCATGTCAACTTCTCCAGTTTTGACTACCCCTTCAAATTCGGGTAATACCCATGGCTTGATGCTTGGAGAGTATTCGCTGCCACGATAGGCTACGGTTACACGAGCCCCGGCTTTATTTAATTCTAACGCGGCATCTATCGCTGAATTTTTGCCGCCTATAACTAGAACATCCGTATCAAAAAATTCATGGCCCTCTTTAAAGTAATGGAAAACTTTAGGCAACTCCTCACCATGGATATTTAAATAATTCGGATGATCATAATAACCTGTTGCAATGACAACATAGGGCGTTTCATATATTTCCTTATCGGAGGTAACCGTGAACAAATCATTATTTTTTACAACACTTTGTACTTTTTCGAAGCGATTAACTTGTATATTTTTTAAACGGACGACCTCTCGATAGTAGACAAGGGCTTGATTGCGTTTCGGCTTACGTCCTTCAATAATAAATGGTACATCACCAATGGCTAACCGTTCACTCGTACTAAAAAATGTTTGATGTGTAGGGTAATGATAGATGGCATTGACGATATTTCCTTTTTCAATCACAATAGGTTGTAAACCAATATTTTGCAAAGCTATTGCTGCTGCTAAGCCGCATGGGCCTCCTCCAACAATAATTGCATCTGCTTGCTGCATTTCTTGACACTCCAATCGAATTTGAACAGCAAAAATTGCTGCTCCATGCTTTCACATTTCATAGAATAGACGATACTTTTTTATTATACGCCTTCTCACACGTTTTGGTTGTTTATTTACTCGAAATATCAATGTCAATTATATGACATTGGGGCTTTGCACCAAATCGAAAAGGTACTAATGTCGTCCCATAGCCATTGCTTACTAAAGTCATGACACCATCACGCCGACGATAGGAACCATTTGGATGGACACCATATGGACCGAATCTGATTTGCCCTCCATGTAAATGTCCCCCCATCATTAAATCCGCACGATATTTAGCCCGAACTTTCGCAAAAACCTCTGGATTATGGGCGATAAAAACAACTAAATCCTGATCTCCTATCTTTGCAAAAGCTTTTTCAAAACTATATTCTTTAACGGTTGTATCCTCAATAGCACTTAACCAAAAGCTATTTTTAAGCGGAAGCTGTACGGCATCATTGACAATAATTTGAACATGGTATGCCTGTAAAATGTCCTTCAGTCTTTCTTCCCCAATTTCTCTGTCATTATTGCCCCAAATAAAATAGGTTGGTCCAAGGGACGTTAATAATGATAAATTTTCATGAATACGATCAATCGGTGTACGGCTATCCGCAAAATCACCGCCAATAATTACTGCATCAAAATGATGTCCCTGTAACTGTGCAATCATTTCCTTACTTATTTTACGTAAATGAACATCTGAAATAAAAAATAATCGTACCTTCTCCTGTTCACCCTGTAATGAAAGCTGGTGAGACAATACATTATTTTCATGTGCCACCTTCCACATATAAAGTGGAGGGGCGATGACTACCAAAAGAAATAGCCCTAAATATAGCATTTTCTCACTTCTCCTTACGACAGCAAAAAGGCGATTCTTCTTAAAAAACGAATCGCCTTTTTGCTAAATCAGACGTACGTTTTGGTGTGAACGTTTGTCTGTAATTTTATACTAGAAAACCTATATAACGATAAAAAAATTCTATTAAGGTAACTTAATGACTTGCCCAACCATTACAGTATTAGAGGACATCCCATTAGCAGCACGAATTTTAGCTAAAGTCGCTTCACTGCCATCGCCATAGTGATTTAATGCAATTCGGTATAAGTTCTCATTTGCTTTTACAGTATGTGTCGTTGCTTTAGCATTTTGTTTTGCTTCTTCCGCTTTTCTAGCCTCTTCTGCTTTTCTTGCTGCCTCTGCTTGTTGTTGAGCTATTCTTGCTTCTTCAGCTTTTCGAGCTTCTTCGGCTTTTTTTGCTGCCTCTGCCTTTTTCGCTTCTTGAGCCTTTTTCGCTTCTTCAGCAGCTTTTTGCTCCGCTGCTAACTTATCAGCATCTTTTTGAGATTGCTCTTGAGCCTTCTTATCTCCCTGAGCGTCTTGAACCTTATCATCTTTTTCCTTATCTTTATCTGACGCAGATGCTTCTGAAGGATCTAATTCGACAACCTGTTCAGCTGTATCCTTTTCGGCTTGTTCAATCGTTTTTCCTGGTTCATAAAATTTCCAAAAATAAATAAGAATTGTTAATGGTATCAAGATAAAAATAACAAACAGAATCGTCATTAACGGTGTCTTACGTTTCGAATTTTTTGGCTTTTTGTTTTTATTACCGTTTTTATTCATTCTAGAAACTCTTGATAAGGATTGCTGTTCTTTTTGCTCATCTTCAAACGATTGACGATGCTCTTCTATTTTATCGCGATAATCTTCTTTATTCATTCGCCTTTCCCCCAACCTTACTACGCTTTCTATCATCTCTATTATGACGAATTTTACGAAAAAAGTAAATGACCGTCAGTTTTAGTCTAATTACCCATTAATAGTTGTTGCAATCGACTTTCCCACGTTGCCATTTCTACTTTCTTTTTCTCTTTTAAGCGTACTTTCTTGATTACATCATAATGGATTCCACAATTTTCACAACAGTTTTCCGGCTTTTTCTGCAATTTTTGCCCAAAATACCCGACTAAATGTTCACGAATACAGTCTTTTGTCTGTATGATTTGAAGCATTTCATTCACTGCATTGTATTTCTCTAGTGCTAAATGATTTAATCGGACCTTCACTTGTTCCGAAGACTCTCGTTGCAGCCAATAGTCTAACACACGGAAGGCTGTCTCACTTAACTCCCCATTTTTCAGCATTTGGATGGGCTGTATTTGCTGAGATAGCAGCTCCTGGTAGCGGTCAACATGATGTAAAGTTGGTAAATCGCCTGTCACAACAAATTTAGCCAGCTCCTCATCACCTTCAGCATACAGTAATATAGCAAGTGCAGAGTGACCATCCCGCCCTGCACGTCCAATCTCCTGCATATAATTCGCTATATTGGCAGGCATTGATTCATGAATGACCTGCCGTATATCAAGCTTATTAATGCCCATACCAAAAGCGTTTGTTGCAACAATCCAATCAAGTTCACCAGCTATAAATTGCTGTTGAATAAATTGCCGGTCCTCCACCCCATAGCCAGCATGATATGCAGCAACACGAACGCCCTCTTGTAATAAGGCTTCGCTATATTGTTGCGCACGTTTACGTGAGGAAACATATAAAATACCAGGTCCTGCCGTTTCCGTAACATGGTGCATGAGCCATCTAGCTTTATCAGCCTTATCCTCCACTACTACACGACCTAAATGAATATTCGGGCGGTCAACATTATACATAAACTCGAATGGTGCTTTGAGAGATAAAGTTTCCCGTATATCTCGAACAACCTTCTTTGTTGCCGTAGCAGATAATGCCAAAATTGGCGGACGATTTTCTCTCGATAGCCAGTCACCTATTCGTAAATAATCTGGTCGAAAATCAAAGCCCCATTGTGAGATACAATGTGCCTCATCTACTACGATTAAACCTAGCTTCATCTGCGCCAGTTTCTCTTGTACCTGTTGCTGGAGCAGCATCTCTGGGGAAGTAAAAATAAAACGATATTGCTCTAAAAAATGTAATACATAACGTTTCTCTGTTAGTGATAAAAAGGAATTTAAAGCTACCACCCTCTTTTCCCCAAAACGCTTCAGCTCTTCTACTTGATCCTGCATTAATGACAGTAAGGGTGAAACAATTAGTACAGGTTTCTCTAATGTATAGGCTGGTAGCTGGTAGCAGAGTGATTTTCCCATTCCTGTTGGCAATAAGGCAATAACATCTTGTTCTTGTAGTAATGCCTCAATGACTTCTTTCTGTCCTGGCCGAAATGATGAATAACCAAAATGCTTATGCAATAATTGTTCAAGTTCCATTTATACTTCTCCTTTCGCAAGGACAAGCCTTAATTGAAAATAACTCATATCGTTTAAAGCTTCATGTAATATTTTCAATTTTTTTGTTTGATACTGCTTCGATGCCTGCCACACTTTTTGGGCTTCATCATAGGAGACGAATGGGCCAATAGAAAAGTTCGGTTCATACATAGCTAATTCCACAAAATGATCCTCAATTGTACTTTGTTTTAGTTTTCTCATTTGAACAATTTGCTCCATCGAATAACCTTGTTCATATAATTGTGCGGTTTGTTTTGCAGAATCTGTTAGCAATATTTTAACTTTTAATCCTTCTGCCACATGCCCTAGCAATGGGTAATCATCTATTTTTTGATGCACTTCATTTAATAATATATGTAGGGTTTCAATAAAAGCTAATTGACTATCCAGTACAGTTTCCTTCCGTTCATCTGCAAGCTGTTGCCACGTCCATCCTGGTAATTGATAACCACTTAAACGATACAGAACAAGCTGTTTGCTTGCATCTGACACAGGGAGAATAGTTAGCACATGATTACATTCTGTCAATAATTGCTGCTGTAAATGACCTTCCTTATAATGATGTGCCTGTAAAAAAGTTCGCACCCACGCTTGAATCATTGTATCTCTACTAATCGGTGAAAAGGTACGAACGGCTGCGGCTTGATGTGACAAACTTTGTACAATGAGAGTGAGCCTCGCAAAAAACACATGCTCATTTCCCCGATAGTGCCAACCATCAAAGAAAAAGGTTGGCGTTTGTTGTGCACGTTGTAATCCTAGCGTTTCCATGTAAAAATGACCAGATTCCTGCACATTTAACCAACTATTCTGCATAAATAAGTTTACAGCCTCATCAAATGTAGTACGAGATAGTTTTGGCAAGAGGCCAAAATATTGATGCAGTTGAAAAAGACCAATATCTTGAATTGTCTGGCCTGAACGCTTCCCTCTTAGGACATGATAGGCAGCCGAAATCGTCCGCTCTTTATTGAGTTTTTGAAAGATTTGCAATAAAATTTGATGAAACATTGACGCAAATTCCTCCAATTTAATAGTATTTAAGTTGAAATGTAAGATAAACATCTTTAAAATGAGTATGAAGCTTTGTAGGAACATCGTTAAAGGAGAGAATAAAATGGCTAAATACACAATAGTTGATAAAGATACATGCATCGCTTGTGGCGCATGTGGAGCCGCAGCGCCAGACATTTATGATTATGATGATGAAGGCATTGCCTTCGTTATTTTAGATGATAACATGGGAACTGCTGAAGTTCCAGAGGATCTATTGGAAGATATGCAAGACGCTTTTGAAGGTTGTCCAACAGACTCTATCAAAGTAGCAGATGAAACATTCGATGGTGACTCATTAAAATTTGAATAGTCTTCCGTTGATGTATATCTTAAAAGGCATCCTTCAGGGGATGCCTTCTTATTGATTAAAATATTGGCTATCTTTTGCATCAAGATAATAGGCATATGGTCCATTGCTATACATACCAATCTATTGGAGGAATGTGAATGTTTGAGCAGTTACAAGTTGAGCATAGTTTATTTTATATTGATCAAGACCATATGAATAGATTTAAAAATCTTGCTGCAAAGTGGCAATCAATATTTCCAGATGTTTGTGCGAAATGTTTGAATACTGTGGACGCATGGGCAAACGTGTTAAATAACTGGGTTTTCTTAAAATCGCAGCAGACCGATGAGCTCATTCTAAATCCTTCTAAAGCCATCTATTATTCCATCAATACATTCTTATTAGATGAGCTCCAAAAAATTCAAATAATTCAAAAAGTAAAAGAATGTGAGAATGATGATTTTCAGTATTTTGCGGCCTTCCACTTAGGAAATGCCATCGATTTATGGGTGTACGATACACTTGAAAAAAGTGCAGAATCTGATTTGTTAAAACCACAAAATCGAATACCTTATTATCTTGCCTTTTTAGACGATGATTTTCAAACAGACAATGCTTTATTCCATAAAAATCAAACAAGAGCAATCAAAATATTGGCACAGGTCATTCGGTCACAAAATTGCTTTAGAATCACTGTCAGTAGTGCTGTTAATCGAGCAGTAGATATGTATGATCATTATGTAACAAAATAAAATAGCACACTTTTTAATTCGTCTCTACTGTAAAGAGATGAATTTTTTTTGCTCTCTAAACTACTTCTCTTTTCATCTTGTTATTGCAACGTTATTTTATGTATGATAAGATTTTAGTAGTTGGTACTAATAACAGATATTATCTCACAAAGGAGTTCTTCATAATGATGGATAATTTATTACAATTAAAAGATAAGAACATTGTTGTCATGGGCGTAGCAAATGATCGCAGTATTGCTTGGGGCATTGCTAAACGTTTATTTGACGTTGGTGCAAATGTCATCTTCACGTATCGTCAAGAACGTTCATTAAAAAAATTACAAAAACAATTAGAAAATATCGGACAATCCGATTCTCTTGTTGTTCAATGTGATGTGAATAGTGACGACAGCACAAAAGCAGCTTTTGAAGAAATCGGCTCAAAGGTTGGTGTTATTCATGGGATTGTACATTCAGTGGCTTTTGCGCATGCAGAAGATTTACACAACCGCTTCCTTGAAACAACTCGAGAAGGCTATGCATTCGCACAAGATACAAGTGCCTATTCACTTATTTCCACTGCAAAAGCAGCTCATCCATACATGACAGAGGGTGGCTCTATCGTTACAATGAGTTACTTAGGTGCAGAACGAGTACTTGATGGCTACAATGTGATGGGCGTTGCAAAAGCTGCATTAGAGGCTTCTATGCGCTATCTTGCTGCTGATATTGGCCAAGATAATATTCGCGTCAATGCTATCTCAGCTGGTGCTATTCGTACACTCGCTGCAAAAGGTGTTCCTTCTTTTAACACAATCTTACACAAAATTGAAGAAACAGCTCCTTTAAAACGTAATGTTCAACAAGACGAAGTAGCAGATATGACGATTGTTATGCTATCTCACCTATCACGTGGTGTGACTGGTGAGACGATCTACATCGACGCTGGCTACAATATTATGGGTTAACAATAAAGAAGTATGGGAGGATGTATTATCCTTCCATACTTCTTTTTGTTGTTTATAGCATTGTCCATAAACTTTGGATCAACAAAATTAAGCCTGCTGCTACTAATAGAAAATAAATTAAGATTTTAAACAATTTTTGATTTAATCGCGTAAATAGCATTTGTCCAAAAATAAGTCCTAAGAAAACAATTGGCAAAGCATACATACTATATATCCAAACCATTTTACTTGTACCCTCAAAAATGACTTGAGAAAGTAAGCTAATTAGATAGATAAATATATAGTAGGCTAGTGAAACAGCTCTAATGGTTTCTTTATTTCTATGTGTGCTCGCAAAATAGAGCAACAGTGGTGGTCCAGCCATCCCAATACTTGTTGTGAACATACCTGATATAAAACCAACGCCATAATCTCTACTCCTTGTTTGTTGAATAGAGAGATTTTTAATCAATAGAATCGTAAGCCCTATAAGAAGGATAGCGATGAGCAGCTTAAATGTGGTCACATCGACTAAGGCAAATAGTATACTACCAAAAGGAGCACCTGCAACACTACCGATCATCACCTTTTTAAGCAACGCTACATCAATATCATGTCTCACCTTCCATATGAGAGAAAACGAAATAACAAGGGACAGTATTATATTTATTTGCATCGCCTCTTGTGGTGTAAAAAGCAACAGTAAAAAAGGCGTAGCCATAACGGAAAAACCAAAACCTGTACTGGTTTGTAAAATAGAAGCTGCTAGGATAATGAAAAAATAGAAAAGTAATTCCTGCAAAATGACACCTCACATCATGTTGTGATACGTTGTCTAACAATGAATCTTTTTAATAAAAATGATAGGACACAAGCAATGAATAAAAACAGAGCAATCATCACTATAACACCCATCCACCCATATTTCATCCAAAAAATGCCTCCTACTGTTCCTCCAACACTTGAACCAAAATAATAGAAAAATAAATAGAGAGAAGATGCTTGTGCTTTATCGTGGGATGCTCGTTTGCTCACCCAGCCACTTGCGATTGAATGAGCTGCAAAAAAGCCAAAGGTAAAAACTGTTATCCCTATAATCTTTAAAGTAAGGAGCCCATTGAGCGTTACTATAGCTCCAGCTAACATAATGGCAATGGCCAGTAAGAGCATTCGTTGGCGACCATAACGATCGGCTAAACTGCCAAACCATGCCGAGCTAAATGTCCCAACTAAATAAATGACAAATATCCAACCTACAATTGTGGCACTTAAATTATAGGGAGGTGCCATTAGTTTAAAGCCAATATAATTATAAAGTGTGACAAAGCTTCCCATTAAAAGAAACCCCATCCCATAAAGACACAGCATAGAAGGATCTCTTAAATGTTGCAGTAGGGTTTTGGTCAATGCTTTTAATTGTAAAGGTCGCGCGCTGAAATGTTTGGAGCTTGGTAACATCCAGACAAACAATAAACTAACTAGTAGGCTGATTCCTCCTAGTACCATCATGCCTGTATGCCAGTTATAATGGTCCGTTAAGGTACCAATAATAACTCGTCCACTAAGTCCCCCTACTGAATTACCGCTAATATATAAGCCCATGGCAACCCCTAAGCTTGCTGGTTCCATCTCTTCTCCCAAATAAGCCATAGCGATTGCTGGTAAACCTGCAAAAACGATGCCTTGTACAACACGTAAAACTAAAATTGTTTCAAAGTTAGGTGAAAATGCAAGAGCTAGTGTCAGGACAGAAGCTGCAAAAATAGAAATCGTCATCAATGATTTTCTTCCCCATGCTTCTGATAACGAACTGACAATTATTAAACTCACCGCTAATGCAAAGGTAGTTACTGAAAGAGATAAACTTGCTACAGCTGGTGAGACGTGAAATGCTTCTGAAAATGTTGGTAGTAATGGCTGCGTTACATATAGGTTAGCAAACGTAATAAAGCCTGCTAAAAATAAGGCCCAATTCGCTTTATGAAACGCCCTCGTACCCTTTTGTATATAGTCCATGAAACTCTCTCCTTAACTTCTTCCACATGCTACTATTATTCTAATACAATATTTCGCAAAACACACGTCTCCTTGTCAAAAAATAGACAAAAAAGGCCTTCATTTTCACCGCTACAAAAAAATAATAATTGACAAATAAAAGCACTTCGGATTTGTATGTTCTTCTTTTAATAAAAAATAAATAGCTATTTTGACTTGGCAAATATTGTGCTACAGTAAAAGTAATCATCTAGAACCATTGTCACAATGAAGACAGATGACACAACCATTTTCATTGACGAGACTTGGAGGAATTTTTATGAAAATTATTGAAGCTTTAGCCCTCGCAACACCTTATATTCATCTAGCACTAAAACAAGAAGCCATTGTAGCTGTTGTTGAAAAGGAAAATGAAACAGTCGTTAAATACTTAGCAGGTAAACGTGTGGATTCCGGCTACCATGATGGACAAAAAGTTAACGCCAATGACCAAAATGTTTTCATCGCCTTTAATGGACAAAATGCAGATGTGGTGATACCAGAGGATGTTTACGGTGTAGCAATCAATGCTTTTTCATTCCCCATTCGTGAAAATGGTCAAGTAGTAGGTGCATTAGCTTTTGGCTTACCAATAGATAATGAGCTCAAACTTGAAGATTATATGGCTACGATGGATAAGATCGTCAACAGTCTACAGGATAAAGTACATACAATCGCTTCCCATTCTGAGGAATTAGCAGCCACTAGTGAGGAAATTAATAAGCAGGCACAGCATGCCCTAGAGGACTCTGAAAAAACAAATGCCGTGACAGATTTAATTAAAAGTATATCTCGCCAAACTAATTTACTAGGTTTAAACGCATCCATCGAGGCTGCACGAGCTGGACAGCACGGCGCTGGCTTTAATATTGTGGCACAGGAAGTTCGAAAGCTGTCCTTTGAGACGTCTAGTGCTACCGAAAATATAGAATCATCATTACGGAATATCAATAGAAATCTAGATAATCTAAAGCAAAATATGGGACAAATCAATGATGCAACAAATGAGCAAGCACAGCTCGTACAGGATTTCAGCGAAATTATAGAAGAATTAACTTTACTTAGCCGAGAAATGAAAGGCTTTATGCACAATGCGTTAAAATAATAATGAGGTGAACAATAATGCAAATTACCATTAACCAAGATTTAGCTTTACGGATGATCGCACCTGAAGATGCAGAGAAGGTTTTTGCATTAACGGATGCCTCGAGGGAATATTTGAAAGAATGGCTACCATGGCTAGATTTTACAAAAGAACTGGCGGATACAAAAGCCTATATTGAGGGCTGTATTAAGGGACATGAAGCGAACAGTAGCCTCTCCCTAGTCATTCTCTTTAAAAATGAAATTGTTGGCATTGCAGGCTTTAACGCGATTAATCCGAGCAATAAAATCGGCACTATTGGCTATTGGTTGAGCGAAGGAGCACAAGGACATGGCATCATGACGAAAACGGTAAAAGCTTTATTGCAATATGCCTTTGAAACATTGAAGCTTCATAAAGTTGAAATTCGTGTTGCTGAAGCCAATCACAAAAGTCGCGCAATCCCAGAACGTCTTGGATTCATGCAAGAAGGAACCATTCGAGCTGCAGAATGGCTCTACGATCATTATGTAAATCACGTTATTTATGGCATGCTTGTAAGTGAATGGCAGCAACAACTATAAAAAAACGACCTGATGAGATCATCAGGTCGTTTTTTGTTAGGATTGTTCTACCGCTTCTTTCGTTTCTTCAGGTGCTTGCTTTTTTTCAAGTCCTAAAGCAATCTGCTCTAATTCTGGACGCAATGTGTGCTTCCCAGCATAGCTCTCGATCAGCTCTTTTACATCGAGACCAGAAGTTTCTTTTAATGTTTCTTGAAGTGTAGACATTAAATTGGTTGCGTAAGATGTCACCTTATTCGCACCACTTCCCTCTCCACCACCAGTATCGACCACTGTAATCTTATCGATATTGCCAAGTGGACTTGCAAGCTCTTTTGCATACTCTGGCATCATGCGTACAACCATATCCAGTACAGCTGCTTGACCATAGTATTCAAAGGCTTCGGCAATCTTACGTTTAGCTTCAGCTTCAGCCAGACCACGTAGACGAATGATATCAGCCTCCGTCTCCCCTTGTGCTCGCTCTGCATCAGCTTTGGCAAGACCATCCAAACGAATTTTCTCTGCCTCTGCTTTTGCTAATGATTCAATACGATATTTTTCCGCATCAGCCTGTGCAAGCTCACGCATTTTTTCGGCTGCAGCATTTTGCTCCACTGCATAGCGATCTGCATCTGCTTTCTTTTTAACCTCAGAGTCATATTGCTTTTCTCTACGTAAAATCTCTTTTTCTTCTAATTCAATTTGCTTTTGACGCTCGATAATGCGAATTTGCATTTCTTGCTCCGTTACTTCCTGCTTAGCACGAGCAGTTTCAAGCTCATACGCTTGGTCAGCACGCGCTTTGGCAATATCCTGCTCACGTCGGAACTCAGCTACTTTTAATTGATTTTCTTTTTCTGCTTCTGCAATTTCCGTCGCACGCTCTAGTTCTGCCTTTTGTGCTTCCTTAGACGCTTCTGCACGTTTAATACGTGTTTCTTTTTCTGCATCTGCTGTCGCAATATCAGCATCTCGCTTTACCTGTGCGATTCTCGGTTTCCCTAGTGAGTCTAAATAGCCATTTTTATCTCGTACATCCTTGATCGTGAAGGATACAATGACAAGACCCATCTTTGCTAAATCTTGTGAAGCAACACGTTGAACTTCCTGTGAGAATTTATCGCGGTTTTTGTAGATTTCTTCAACCGTCATAGATCCTAAAATGGAACGTAAATGACCTTCTAATACTTCACGTGCTTCCCCTTCGCGCTCTGCTTTTTGCTTGCCTAAAAACTGCTCTGCTGCTGTCGCAATTTCTGAAATGGAACCGCCAATTTTAATAATGGCTGTACCATCTGCCATAACAGGAACACCTTGCTCTGTATACACCTCAGGCGTTGTCACTTCTAGTTTACTAGAAAGTAAGCTTAACGGCTGTGCTTGTTGGAAAATAGGGAATACAAATGTACCGCCCCCACGAATGATTTTAATGCGATTCCCCGACTCATCCTTATGTACATTTTTAGAGCCGAGATAGCTACCTGTCACAATCAGTGCTTCATCAGGACCCGCCGTACGATACTTTGTCACATATAAGCCGACTAGGGCAATTAATACAAATGCTACAATTCCTAAAACAATTAAGATATCGGTTGACATAGACATATCTCTCCTTTAAACAAATTTTTTCTCGTACGTTCTAACAAAAAGTGTTCCGTCCTTCACATCCACAACAAGTACGGTTTCATCATAGTCAATGGCTTCATTATCATAGCCCGTTGCCCGTTTTGAAATCATGCCACTTGTCGTTTCGATAACAACCTCGCCAAAACCATCTACTGGAATTGGCACAATAACTCTTCCTAATTGCCCGCCTAGCGATTCCTCTGTATAAGCTAAAGAAACATCAGCGGAACGTAGCGGAACGAGAACAAATAAATAAAAGATGGAACTTAAAATAGCACCGATGATACATGCAGCAATGATGTTCCAAACGCTAGAGAACCAGGCTAGTTTTTCTAAAATAAAACCTGCTGCTGACATCAACGTAATGAAAGATAGAATGACACTCGGATTAAAAATGGGCAGTCCTTCCCCAATACCTTCGACTGCATCACCAAAAAACATAACCAATACTGTGGCAAGGCCAGCGAAAATCAAAACCACCAAAAAGATCTGCTCGAGTGAATAGCCAAATAGCGTCAAGTTGCTCACCCCTTTTCATCATATTACCTACTATACGGATGTACCTCAGGAAAAGTTTCAAAATTTTTCAAACTCTTCTTTAAAGTATTATTTTTTGCTTTCATTAGAACCATGTTACAATAGAAAAGTATTCTGACAACTAAGGAGAAATGGCATGAAGCTTTCAACAATCTTAAATTTTATAATTCTAGTATTTTTCACGTTATTATTCGTTAATGATTTCTTTCCTGATACAACTATTGCTGCGATGCTGACTAAAAAAATAATATTGCTTATATTAGTTGGGCTTGTCATCATTCAGCTAGCCTTCGACAAGGGTAGATATAAAAGATTATCAAAAAAGGCTTATATCGGATTAACATTGTATACAGTTGGATTATGGATCGTTTTAACATTACTTGGCGGTCAATCACAAATTGGCCTATCGTTCACAAGTCCTCTATTCTATATCATTGTTGTGCTTCTTGGATTGGATTTAATCCGCCTTTCACGCCAAACTAAGCGGGATCAAACAGAGGAGAAAGCGAAGTAAAGCACAGCTATCCGTCAATCTTACGAAGCTATCCACCACTTTCGCACTGCTAACCGTCACTTTTGTCCCTCTATCCGACGACAACATAAAAAGCATGTCTCCGATTTTGACAGAGACATGCTTTTCTTATGATTCTAATACATTTAAAATGGCATCCAGCTCATGGACAGCTAGATCTAAGCGTTCCTTCGCTTCGATATTTTGCTGTTTTAAGTGACTAAACTCTAGTAAATTTTTCTCATGCTTTAATTTAATAGATGATAAACGTTCGATTCGTGCTTCTACTTTTTCTATTGCTTGCTCACAGACAGTTGTCCAGAGCTTTTCTGATTGTTGCATTTCCGTTGTCGATGGGTTGTGCTGACGCATAATTCGTGCGTAAACCATTTCAATTTGTTCAATTAGCTCCGAATAAAAATGGCGCTCAACGCGTGTTGTTTGGAATGTTGGATGTTCTACCTCTTTGGCATATGGCGTTATTTGACGAAGTAGCTTGCCAGCATTTTCTCCAAAAGCATGGGATAAATTCAAGACATTCATTAATTGCAATAATAAGCGTATTTCTTCTAGATTAATAAGTTGGGAATCGATGCTTTCCTTTAACTTTAATGACTCCATGTAGCGTCGATCAAAATGTTCAATTTCACCGTTGCGCTGCTCTACTAAATGGACACTTGCATTGTCTTTCAAGCTTTTAATATAGCGAATGGCATGGTTTTTTAGCTCTTCTTTTGACAGCAAGTTATCATTGTCTTGTTGTGGTTTTTCTCGTTGAACATACGCAAATGCATCCATTTTTTTGGGCCATTGTGCTGCTTGGGTTTCATCTGAGACATTATAGCGTATATAAATTCCGTGCATTTCATATCCTCCAAGTCCATTAAACAAGTATCTCTAAAGACAATAAATCGAATACGACATTTTTTCAAGTAAAAAACTTTTAATAATTGAAAATCCTTCTTTTTAACAATAAAACAAAAATCCCGAATAGTCGATACTATTCAGGATTTTACTAGTTTTCATTCATTCCTACTTATCCTTTAACAAGTTTCATTCGCAAACGATTAGACATATACTACACGATTAAAATAAGTAACAGAAGCTCCAATAAAACAGCTCCCACCTCCATTTATAGGCATTCATCGCAAAAATGAATGGTCCACCAGCTCCAACTAAGCCGAGTAAGTTGCATCTCGCAAATTCATATCAGACAATGGATAAAAACAATGCTGTTAACTGAGGCCTGAGGAATTCGATGTCGTAATGAGCAGCTATCGTGCTACAGGAGCAGGAAATAATTTTTGCTGATTATATTTTAAAGCATCCCTTCATTAAAGCAACCTGTAATCAAAATTGACAAGTACAGTTCTAAAAAATCGCCAAATTCCTTGTAAGCACTACAGGAATTTGGCGATTTTTATGTGTAGCTATTTAAGCCTGTTGGCGGATATCTTGAATGCTCTTCCCTTCAGTAAACGCATGAATCGATGCAATGGAGCCCACCGATTTAAAATTTGCCTTCTCATAGACTTTGGCAACCTGTTCACTAATTGGTAATATCCAAAGATCGTCCAATCCCAGCTTGACTGATTGCTGTTGGATATGCTGCAGCATATAGCCGATTAAACCTCGACCACGATAGCTTTCAGTTGTTGCAACACTTTCAATCCTACCTTGATTTTCTGACACAAAAATATTTGCTGAGCAGCACGCCACCCCATCTAGTCTTAGTAGATAATACGTAAAATGTGAAGAATGATAGGTTTGTTCAAATGCCTTTTTTATTAATGAAGGCTCCCCAAATGCAGAAATGCTCATTTCTACTGCTAATGCTTCCTCCATATTTGCATCCGTTACACGCTCAATTTGAATAGCAGGATTAGGTGGAAGTATCGCATATTCACCATCCCAGTACTGAATTTCATTAACAAAATGCTCATATTGAAAGCCATGCGTCTCTAATGCTTCTATACATAACTGATTTTCTTCCAGATTATATAAATAAATCCGCGGAATCAGGGACTTTGATTGGTAGAAATCTTTGATGTCTTGTAAAAATAAATCAGGTTGTTCAATCTTTCTCCAAATCTGTGCATGATTTGCATCGTAATAGGTTGGGATAGCCTGATTGTAAAATAAGACCCCCTCCTTACAAACCTCCACTTCACTGAAACTCTTCACATACTCTATATCAAGCTGCATAATGCGTTCTAAATTAAACATGCTCTGTGCCCCCCTCTAACCATCTTTCATATAAATTTTCTAATTGAAGTTCAAGCTTCTGCCGTTGTTCTTTAGCAAGCGATGGTTGTTGTAGTTTTGTCTCTAATTTTTCAATTTGCTGTTCAATCGGTAATTCTTTTTTTGGTGGCTGCGTTTTATTTACTGGTTGTTTTTCAACCATTTTCATTGCAAGTTCCTGTCGTTTTTCTCTAGCCCACTCATAATCTCCCTCAAAAACTTGAATAGTCTGGTTTTCAATCCACGCCGTTTTCGTAAAAATTTTCTGTAAGAAATAGCGGTCATGTGACACCCCAATAATCGTGCCTTCAAAGGATTCTAGTGTCTCTTCCAATACTTCTCTTGCTTCAATATCTAAATGATTCGTTGGCTCATCTAAGATTAAGACATTGATATCCTCATGCATTAATTGTGCTAAACGAAGACGCATTTTTTCTCCACCACTTAAGTCCTTCACTTTTTTAAAGACATCATAGCCATAGAACAAAAATCGTGCGAGTATATGGCGAGCTTCCGCCTCTGACACGGCGACACTTTCACGAAAGGCATCAATTAATCGTATAGCAGGATTTGGATGTTCAAATTGCTGGGAAAGGTATCCAAATTTCACATTACTTCCAATCTGACACACTCCCTGATTAGGAATGATTTCCCCTAACATCATTTTTAATAATGTTGATTTTCCACTACCATTGCTCCCAACAATCGCTAATCTTTCGCCAAAATAAATAGCTAGATTGCTTTCCTTCAATAAAGGCTTATCAAAGCCATGATCAATGGCTTGCAAAAGCACTACCTCTTTACCACTGCGTTCAGCCATCGTTAACGCTAAATTCATTTTCTTTTTAGTGAGGGGCTTCTTTACTCGCTCGATACGTGCTAATGCTTTTTCCATACTTTTTGCACGTCGATGCATCGAGGCGTTTGGTGGATTCGCCTCATTCGCCCACTGCTTTAATCGTTTAATTGTTTCTTGCATCTTTTTAATTTTCTTTTGTTGCTCTTCATAATTTGCAAACTGTTGTTCAATTTTTGCTTCTTTTTGTGCTATAAAGGCATCATAATGGCCGTTATACGTAAAAGCCTCTCCATCCTCAATTTCGATAATCTTCTGGGCTATTTGATTCATGAATTGACGATCATGGGATACGACAATGACAATCCCCTCAAAGTTTCGCACATAATGTTCAAGCCACTCAATAGCTTGCATATCCAGATGGTTCGTTGGTTCATCCAATAACAAAATAGAGGGCTTTTTCAATAAAATTTGTCCAAGCATAACCTTTGTTTTTTCACCACCACTTAAACTACTAAATGGCTGCTCTAGCATATCTGAAATACCCAGTCCATTTGCAATCATTGCTAGCTGTGCATCTACTTCATAGCCCCCTAATAGCATAAATTGCTCCTGCAATTGCCCATATTGCAGTAATATTTTATCCGTGACCGTCGACTGCATCTCTTGCTCAAGTGCTGTCATTTTTGCCTTTATTGCATAAATATCCGCAAATGCTTCCTCCAGCACTTCTTTCACAGCATGGAGTGGATAATGTGGAATCTGATGTAAATAGCCAATCGTCGCTTCTTTACTTTTAATTATTCGTCCCTTGTCAGGTATCTCTACCCCTGCAAGCAGTTGTAATAAAGTCGTTTTTCCACTGCCATTTACACCAACAATCGCCACATGTTCACCACTATTTACCTCTAGCTGTAAGTTCTCGAATAATATATTGCCACCCATAATTTTTTGAATTTGTTCAGCTTTCATTTGCATCGTTTTTTCCTCCAATGAAACGTGCGAAAACATCTTTAGAACACAAAAAAGACTGCTCATTAACAAGCAGTCCTCTTCTCAATTAAATGTGTGAAAAAGAATGGTTAATTCGCTACGTTTGTTATTTGATTTTGCTTAAAAATGGACAGACCTATCCCGTTGTTCGCAAAATCGAAAGTAATCACACGTGCAAAATACATAGCCGTATCCACTTTTACACATGTTTTCGTAGCGTTTTTATTCATTCCTTCTCACCTCCGTTCATAGTAGTTATGGCTATCATAACATTATTCGGATTATTTGGAAAGGGAAAATTTAACGTTCATTTATCATCATTCAAAAGTTCTATTTGATCGAAATTCGCACAAAGAAAAACATGAGTGGTTGATTCATAGCCCCCTCATGTTTTCACTTTTTTTACAAATACTTTTACCACAGGCACCAGAAAAATCGAGACAACTAGTACACGAAAAAGCTGAAAGGCCGTGACAATCGTGACATTTGCATGGACCGAAGCGGCAATAATCCCCATTTGATCAAGACCACCAGGAACAATACTTAAAAAGCTTGTCCTAAAATCAAGGCTGTACAACGCTGCCATCACAAATGTTAAACCATAGGCTGCCCCAATAAAAATGCCTGCCGAAACAAACGCATAAAAGATATGCTTCTTCGATAAATGTAAATCCTCTTTTTTTAATAATAATCCAATATAAATTCCTAGCATGAGTTGGGCAATATGCAGAAGCGATAATGGTAATTTTGGTACTTCTATCCCTGCCATATTAACGCCCATTAGTAAAAACACCGGGCCTAGCATATAGCCTGTTGGAATTTTTAGCTTTTGTGCTAGCCACCCTGCGCCACCACATACCACAAGTATGCCAACAAGGTTCCATGTGTATGTTCCATCAATCATAGAACTATTGCCACCTGCCCCTGCCACCATTAAAGGAACAAAGCCAACGATTAAAAGAACGCGAAGGATTTGAAAGAATGTGATGACCACCATATCCATCTCTTGTTGCTCTTCCGCAAATGCCACAACCTGCGACATGCCCCCAGGAACACAACAAGTTAAGGCAGTCGCAAAATCTAAATCTGTACGCTTGGCAACAAGGAAACTTACCGCAAAAAACAACAAAATAAATATGATATTTAACAGGACCATGCTTCCTAAAAAAAGCTTGATGTCCTGTACAGCTTCTGGTGTAAAGGCATAGCCGATAGAATAACCTGCTACGACTAAACCAAAATTGCGGAAAGAATGATGCCATTTTAATTGGACATTGGTGGATAGCTGCACGATGAGGACCGCTGTAATCGCTCCTAACAGCCAAGGCATCGGTATATGGAAAAATTGAAAAACTACAGCACCTATTAAACCAATGCATAATGTGATGAACATATGCTTATCAAAAATAAACATGGTAGCAACCCCTTCAACTCGATAAGCCTATTATGACCTTTATAAACCGCTTTTTCTACTGGACCGACTTTTGAACTGTTTGCTATCGTTGAAAAAGAACCTGTTATCCAACAAATAAAACCTCTTATCGAACAATTTATCCTTGCTAAAATTTTCTATGCTACATTAGTAATACCTGATTCAGCGTTTTTAAAGGAGGCCTCCTATGAAAATTCATTTAACCATCAATCATGAGCTCGAGGAAACTGAGATTCATATTCATGCCAAGGAATATAATGAGCAAATTGAAAGATTGATGAGACAGCTTCAAACATCCCAAAGTACGATGCTAGATGGATATGACCAACAAGAAATTCATCTCTTAAAAATTTCCGATATTTATTCCATTTACGCAGAGGATGCCAAAGTATTTTTACAGACAGATGAGCAAGAGTTTGAGTCCAAGCGAAAATTATATGAGCTTGAGGCTCAGCTCGCCAAAGATTTTGTACGCGTGAGTAAGTCTACACTCGTCAATATCCATAAAATATCCTCTATTCAAATGGGCAAAATCGGCACTACACAGCTATTACTTGAAAATGACGTAGCCATTCATGTCAGCCGAAAATATTTAAAAGAATTAAAGAGACACTTAGGTATTGGGAGGGATTCATAGCATGAAGTATTTACGCATGATGATTATCGGTCTACTCATTTCCCTTAGCTCCTCTTATGTCTTAGTGACACTTAGCGTCCTATCAAATAATGCGGTGGCCACAGGAACAGAATTATTGGAGCAAATTGTGATCGCGGCCATCCTTGGCATTGCCATTGGTTTGCTATCCGTCATTTTTGATATGGAGCAATTGCCTTTTACAGTTCAGCTTCTTCTCCATTTAGTAGCGGTGACAGCATGTGTACTAACCGCAGGCTATTTTGGTAGTTGGTTTGATTCAGGTGTATGGTATGTACTTATTGCGGAAGCCATTATTTACTTGATTGTTTGGTGTATTCTATATGTTCTTCAATTAAATGATATTGAAAAAATCAATAAAGAAATTCAAAAGAGAAGGGATTAACCACTTATGACGTTTGCGATAAAAGTTGAAAATTTATGTAAACAGTATGGAGATCAGCAAGCTGTCAAAGGTATTTCTTTTACAGTCGAACAAGGCACCCTATTCGCTTTTTTAGGTGAAAACGGTGCAGGTAAATCTACAACGATTGAAATACTTTGTACTTTACTAAAAAAATCGAGTGGTCAAGTAACTATTAATGGTTTCACACTCGACGCAAGCAATGGTAATGCGGATATCCGTAAATCTATTGGTGTCGTTTTCCAGCAAAGTCTATTAGATGAGCGATTAACTGTACGTGAAAATATCCTCCATCGAGGGAAAACATATGGTTTATCGAAAGCACAGCTTACCGATAACTATCAATTTGTTTCCACCTATTTGCATTTAGAGGATATTGAAAAGAAAAAATATGGAACATTATCAGGGGGACAAAAAAGGCGAGCAGATATTGCTCGTGCACTGATTCATCGTCCAAGTATTTTATTTCTGGATGAACCTACAACGGGTTTAGATCCACAAACACGTCAATTTGTTTGGCAGGCGATTAAACAACTTCAACTGGAAACCAATATGACTGTTTTTTTAACGACCCACTATATGGAGGAAGCGGCAGTCGCTCACCAAGTCACTGTCTTAAAGCAAGGTAAAATTGTCGCACAGGGAACGCCCGATGCACTAAAAACAAAATATGCCTATGATTCAATGGCTCTCGTTTTTCAAAATGCACAGGAGGGTGTGAAGTTTCTTGAGGAAAATGCGATCTCCTACACAGAGAATCAAGGGATATACACCATCCGTTTAACGTCTACCTTACAAGCACTTCCCCTTTTAAAAAAAGCTGAGCCACTTATCGCCTCCTTCGAAGTCATTAAAGGATCAATGGATGATGTCTTTCTTCATATTATGGCAGAGGAGGAGGTTGCGTAGTGGAAGCATTAATTAGTTTAGTTCTGCGTAATAACAAAATTTTTAGACGGGATAAAACACAGGTGTTCTTCTCCCTACTGTCAGTCATTATTGTCATTGTGTTGTACGCTGTCTTTCTCCAAAAAATGCAGGTAGATGCCATTGAACAACTAACAGAAGCTACACCTGAATTGATCACCATGGTCAATGAGTGGCTAGTAGCAGGTTTACTATCCATGATTGCTGTTTCGACTACACTTGGTGCCTATGGTATCGCTGTTAAAGACCAAGAATCCAAAGTACAAGCCGACTTTTTAACAGCTCCCCTTTCTCGTGCAACTATTCAGTTGAGCTATGTGCTCAATGCATTTATTATCGGCTGTATTTTTTCCTTTATTGCGCTCCTTGGCTGTGAAATCTTTATTTTCACAACGGGAGGTAAAATTCTAAGTTTTGGGGATTTTATTCAGGTATTGAGCATACTGTTTTTATCTGTCTTGCTTGCGAGTGTTTTTAATTTATTTCTTTCGTTATTTGTGTCGACCCAAAATGCTTTCTCAACACTCGGCACAATTGTTGGTACATTACTTGGATTTTTATGTGGTGTTTATGTACCTCTTGGAGCTCTACCAAGCTTTGCACAACATATAATCATGTACTTTCCAATTAGCCATACAACACTATTATTACGCAATGCATTTATGGAGAGCTCTATTGCAAATGTTTTTGATGGTGTGCCCGTTTCTTATGTGGAAGATTATAAAATGAATTATGGCATTGTTTATGAACTAAATGGACATATACTTAGCTCCACAACAAGTCTAATTGTGATTGTCTGTACAATTGTAGTTCTTTCTCTAGCATCTATGATCTTATTTAAGAGAAAGTATAACTAAATATGAGCCAACCATTTTACACATCGTTTAGAATACGATGTGTTTTTTATTGCTTTAATACAAACATTTTGTTATTTTAAATATTAAACAACAAACAAAATTAGAATTCGTTTGTTTTATCAAGGAGGTATTGCAATGGATGTAAATGAATTATTTTGGCAAGCTCCTATCGATGATCTAAAAAAGGGATATATCGATCAAGCGACACACTTCACCTGCCTACTATGCGGTGAAAAAGTAGAAAAAGGCATTATTTATCCTCAAGAGGGCTTATTATATGAAGCAGAGAAAATGATGCAACACCATATTACATTGGCTCACCATTCTGTTTTTCATTATTTAAACGGTCTCAATAAAAAAATGACAGGCTTAACAGAACATCAAAGTCATATTTTACGCTTATTTTATGAGGGAAAATCAGATCAGGAGATAAAAGAAGAATTAGAGATTGGCAGTGCCACAACGATTCGCCATCACCGTTTTGCTTTAAAAGAAAAGGAACGCCAAGCCAAAACATTGATGGTGATGATGGAGTTACTAAAAGAACAAGATCAGAAGGAGGAACCATTTGTGCCTATTCATAAAACAGCTACTATGGTCGACGATCGCTATAACGTAACCCTCACGGAAGAACAGCAATTATTAGAGAAGCTATTTCCAAACGGTGTTGGCAAGGAACTGGTTCGCTTTCCAAAGCGCGAAAAACAGAAAATTGTAGTGCTGCGTGCAATTGCAAATCTTTTTGACCAAGAAAAGCATTATACTGAAAAAGAATTAAATGAAGTGATTAAACCTATGTATGAAGACTATGTACACATACGTCGTTACTTAATTGAATACGGTTTTCTTGACCGGAAAGCAGATGGCAGTGCCTATTGGGTAAAAAAATAAGAAAGTAGGTTATAAAAATGGATCATAAAAAAGAGTTAAAAGAAATGTATAAGGACATGAAAATTGAAGCGGGCGTTTTTACAATGACGAATACACAAACAAATAAAGTATTTGTCGGTAGCTTTAATAATTTGAAGCGTTTAAATGGTTTTCAGTTTATGCTCAAAACGAATACACATACGAACAAGGAGCTTCAAGCGGACTACAATTCATTTGGTCAAGATGCTTTCGAGGTGAAAATCGTTGAGTATTTAAAGAAAAAAGAAGAAGGCTATTTTGATGAAAAAAAAGAACTCGAAAAGCTGGAGCAAAAATGGCTTGAGACACTAAAGCCTTATGGTGAGCATGGTTATAATTAGTCATTAGCGCATTTGCCAAAAAGGTAAATGCGCTATTCATTACTTGTTTGATGGGTTGCCAATCAATTGAATTTCGTGCTGTGCTTTCTTCGTTAATTTATTGAAAACAAGTTCATACGAATGCTTAATAAGATTCTCTACCAAATCCATCGGGACATCCTCAGCATCCATATAAATGGAATTCCAATGGGTTTTATTCATATAGTAACCAGGTATAATGCTTGCATAGGCTTCTCGTAATTCCTCCGCTCGAGAAGGCTCACATTTCAATGTAAGAACAGGCTTACCTGTTCTATTTCCTCCAAGCATGGCATAAATTTTTCCACCGATATGATAGCGATCTGCTTGCCACTCCTCTTGATAGTCATACGTTGTTCCATGAAGCTGTATACAGTAAGCATGAATTATTTCTTTTTCCATCTTAACAATCCCCGTCCCCTCAAATAAAAACACACGTTCGATTATGGTAAGTATAACCTAAAACGTGTGTAGAGAATAGCATTATTTAGTTGTACCACGATCAAACATTCCGATTACTTCCGTCGTCTGTAAAATATTCACAAACGACTTTGGATCAGTCTCCTTAATCGTGCTTTTCACATCAGCTAGTTGGTAACGCGTAATAACAGTAATTAATACTTTCCGACCCTCGCCTGAATACGCTCCCTTTGCATCGATAATCGTTACTCCACGATGTAGCTTTTCTAATAGTTGCTGTTTGACCTCGTCCCCTTTACTCGTAATAATCATCAGCGTTAATTTAATATGGCTTGTATGAATTGTATCCACTACTTTTCCAGTTGCATAAATGGACACAAGGGTTAACAACGCCGCATCCCAGCTAAAGACAAAGCCAGAAGCAGCCACTACGATTCCATTCATAGCGGCAATTAACGTACCGAGCGGAAAATCACGTTTCCGGCTAAGTAGCATAGCAATTATATCAAAGCCCCCTGAGGAGCCAGCAGCTCGGAAAATCATGCCCATTGCAAACCCTACAATAACACCACCAAATAAGGACGCGAGGATTGGCTCTTGTGTCGCTTTGTGTATTGGAATAATATATAAACTCACTGACAACACAGCCACCGAAAGAATGGTGTAGCTAATAAATCGCTTGCCGAGCTTCATCACACCTAAAATCAGTAAAGGCAGGTTAAGCAGTAAATTTAACACGCCTGTATTTAAAGGGGTAATAATCCCAAGCATGATGGCAATACCACTCAACCCACCACTCAAGATTTCATGGGGAATCAATAAATAATTATAGGCAAAGGCCACTAAAATGGAAGAAAGTGTAATTATAATCACATTTCGCATAATGCTATCCCCTATCAATCAACGACCAATTTTTGATACATCTTTGTCATAGACTACCCAAATTACACTCCTGAAAAACCTATCCTCTTACTTTTTCTTCTGTTCTTCCTTTAAAGGTATATTTTGTTTATGTTCCCCTGTATCCGCAACTTTATAGATTCGCTCAAGCATCGGTGGATGTGTATAACGGAACCACTTCACTAAGAGTGGCGGGTTCACTTCACTTAAGCCTGAAATCGTTAGCTTTTGAAATGCTGTTACAGCCGCTTCTCGATCATTCATAAGGTTAATAGCATATTGATCGGCTCTCGTTTCTTGATATCTCGATATAAAATTGGATACTGGATTGGAAGCAAATAGTAAAATAGAAGTAATGAGTAAAAATAATGGATAGGAACGAATGCTACTGATTTTATTAATTTTTAAAACCTGTCCATATCGTGAAATCAAGCGACGCATAATTTTCGCTGTTAGCCATAGCCCTATTAACATTAAGAATAAATAGCCTGCAATGCCAAAATAAATATGCTTTTCAACATAATGTCCCATTTCATGTGCCATGATAAATAAAATTTCATTGTCCGTTAGTCTATTTAATGTAGTATCCCATAGCACAATTCTCGAATTGCTCCCAATTCCTGTCACATAAGCATTTAAAGCATTTGTCTTTTCTGCCATGTTGACCTCATAAACATGCTCTGCTGGAATATTGGCCTGTGTAGCAAGTGAAAGTATCTTTGTTTCCAGTTCTTTATTTTTTAGTGGGTAAAAATCATTGTACAAAGGATCAATGACAACTGGCTGAATGAACATCACAAAGATTGTAAAGGGGATAGTTAAAAGCCAAGCATAGAGCCACCATCTTTTTTCGCTCTTTTTAATGAGCCAATAAATCACCGTAACAATAATCAAGCTAGTGCCAAAATTCACCCAAAAATCAATGACACCATCCTTCATCCAAGATGCAAATGCTTGTGTACTGATGCCATAGCTTTTGCTTAGATGATAGCGATAATAATCAAGCGGGAATAGCACTATATAGAGCAATAAAGATAATAGGAATAAGTAACCCGCATTTTGCAATAGCTTCCACTTCGTTTGGGAGGTCGTCACTTTTTCGAAATAACGAGATACACCCAATAGTAAAATCAAGAAGTAAATAAGCCATTCTAAAGGTGTGGCTACAAAGAATACAAAGTTCCGTATTTTTGAATATTCACCACTTAAAAAAAGCTCCTTGCCAGACATAAACATCACTGGATCTGCCGCCGTTCCTTGTAAGGCACTTGGTATTTTACCACCACCGCTGTGGAAAATATACCAGTACATACAAAGCACGTAAACACCGAAAAGTAGTAGTGTAACAATGCCCATTTTTTTCGCTATGTTATTTCCCCCTCATATCACCCAAAGTTCGTCCTATAGTAAGTGTAAGCGAAATTATCAAAGTTAGAACAAACATGGACCTACTTTTTTAATCTCTCTGTTGCCAAAGAAAAATTTCGCCTCATTTCTATATGAGGCGAAATCATTATCGTCCTATTCATCTATCCATAACAAATGCCGTTTTACCACGTTGATCCCCGCTTAGATAGCCAGTGGATAATAGTTGCTCATACCATTGCTTTTCTATAGTAGCTGCTTGAGCCGCATCATCTACCTTCGTAGAAAGTTCAACCATAATATCGCCTTTGTACTGCCATACCTCTATATCCGCTTCATGTCCTAAAAAGCTTCCTTTATAGGTCGTAGCATTAGCAGGCCCATATACGACAACTTGAGACAACGTATTTTTATACCATGCTTCGGAGTTCCAATTTACAATTTTCTTTGGCGCATTTTCAAGAATGAGTTTTTTCGCAACATTTGTTGCAACTGAATCATAAGAGACCTCAGGAGAAGTCTTCAAAGATTCCTTTCGGCTTATCGTAAATGTACGATGATCTCCCTTAATATCTAGCTCAAACTTATAATTTGACTCAGAACCAGTAAAACCATGATTCATTGTTTCTGCCATTGCTTCACTTAAAGGTGTGTTTAAAAAACGCTTTTTGTAGGTTATATCCATTTTATTACTACCCTTATATACACGTAAGCGGTGTATATAGTCATGACGTAGAAACAATTGGTCAAGCGTATCATAAAAATAAACTTTTACGTCATCCTTTTTAGTTGCTTGAAAAGCCTGGACAATAGTTGATTCATTAAAAATCTCAGGTTTAATATTGAATTTAATTTCATGGCCTGGCTCAATGGCTGCTTTCGCTTGTATTGTATTCACACCCATCATACTAATCACTATCAAGCCCAAGACACACAGATAAAATGCCCATTTTTTTAGTTTAGTCACGCTGTAATTCCTCCTTCGGAAATGTTGTTGTTAAATTTGTATGTGTACTGTGAAAATAGATCGTTTGTCGTGCACGAAGTCTCTGTGACAGTTCCACTAAATCCCAATAGTCTGGATGTGTTTTATAGAAGAACTCCTCAGAGATATGCTTTAAGCTAGCTGGATTGTAAGCATGACGAGAATAGCCTGTATGAACAAAAATTGCCGTCGGATAATCCTTTGCAAGCTCCTCCACTTGAGCCTCATCCTGCTCTGAGACAAAATACAGTACATGGTGACTGTCCAGTTTTTGCTTGAGTCGTTCTAAAAGCATCACTTTATTTGGCCAAATATTTTCATGTTCTTCATCATAATGCCCCAATAAAGGTTGTAGCTTGGCATCTACCCTAATCGCTCGAGTTGTATGTTCGGAAAGATACGTCATAATATCGACTGTTTTGCCCGAAAAAGAGGAGGGGAATATAAATGAATGATTGGGATGAGCCTTTACGTACATAGCCATCTGCTCTAACACCTCAAGATTTCGAATGCATTTTTCCGCATGTCCACTATCAATAAACGCTACATCATAAACCGTTCCATCCTCCTCTGGCAAGGTCGCCTTTAATAAATACGAATCGACTACATAATCACCAGAGAAAAAAATCATTTCATCAAAGAAACGAATTTTGTACCACACGCTTCCAATTAAATGCCCACTATATCCCCATTGAAAGGCAAGATATTCATTGACCTCTATCCATTTTCCAATCGTATCTGGATAGAAAGTTCTGACTTGTGGGATAAGCAGTGGAAGCTGCTGAGCAGTTGTATGACTCATTAGTATCGGTCCCGTATAGCCCATGTTCTGTAGTATTGGCAATGCCCCTACATGATCAATATGCGAATGAGAAATAAAGACAGCAGCTAGCTTTTCAATATGATTAAATCTAATATTTGGTGGCGTTTTTTGTGTATTTTTCATAATGCCACAATCCAATAAAATGGCCTGCCTCTGATTTTCTAGATAAAAACAATTGCGCCCATATTCGCCTACACCACCTAAAATTTCAACACTAAGCATTGGCCTGCCCTCCTCGTTTTTGCAGCCAACCCAATAGGAACATAAAAATAACAGTCATAAGGACGGTTATAACAGCTACTGCCATTCCAACCCCTACATTACCTTGCTCAAATTGGCTATAGATAAAGGTTGCCCCTGTCTCTACGGATGGTGGCAAAATTAAAAGGCCAGCTACAAGCTCTCGCATTGAAATAATAAAAGTCATCATCATTCCTGTTAAAATACCCTGCATCAAAAGTGGTAGGATGATGCGACGATAAACCTCAATGTTACTACGTCCAAAAATAGCAGCTGATTGAAAAATAGAGGCATCCAATTGTGAAAAAGAAGACTTTATATACTGCACCGAATAAGGTAAAAACAGTACACAGTATGTGACTATTACCATTGCCTTTGTGTTATAAATTGTTGCGGGAAGCCAAGGAGCATTCCAAAACATAATTAAACCTACAACAAAGACAATTCCCGGAATAATATTAGGCATTAAACTAAAGAAGTCTAATATTTGCTGCTTTCTGGTTTCTCCTTTTTTAATATAAAGAGCGATGAATAAACCTATTATGGCGGTTATCAAGGCCGTCATGATAGAAAAAACAATGCTATTTAAAAATGCTGTCAATCCTGCACTTCCACTAGTGAAGACCTCTTGATAAGAAGCCAAACTGAAATTCCCTGCCTGTAAACCATCTCCCCGTACCTTTTGCAAAGAGGTCACGATAATAGAGAAATAAGGAATGCCGATAGATAGCAATAGAACAAGCCCTACAAAAGTCCACGAAGCTGTTCTTATATACCACTTGTCCTTGATCTCACGTCTAGCAGGTGTTTTTCCTGATAGCACACCATATGTATATTTGCGTCCAATGAGATTTTGGAAATACCAAATGACTAAGCAAACTGACAATAAGAATAAGGATAGCGAGGTTGCCATGCGAATATCAACTGGCCATCTTGATAAATAGGAATGAATTTCGGTTGTAAACACTTGAAACCCAATCCGACTGCCGAATGTAGCTGGCGTTCCAAATTCAGCAAGCGTCTTAATAAAAATAAGGAGACTTCCCAAAACATAGCTCGAAAGTAAAAGAGGTAACACAACTTTTAGCCAATTTTGCAAAGAACTTCGCCCAAAAATCAGCGCTGCATCTAAAAATGAGCCATTTATGCGAAGCAATGTATTTTTCAGCATTAAATACAAAAACGGAAACAGGTGTAGGCTCATGATCACTACCATGCCAAATAAGGAAAAGAAGGAATCTGTCATCCAAGCAGCACTTGGAATAAGCTGCTGTAAAAAACCATTGTGCTGCATAAACAAAATCCAGCCCATTGAACCAATATAGGGAGGTGTCATAAATGGAATCGTTAACACTATATCGAGCCATTCATATTGATATAAACTTGTTTTCGTGCGAATGAAAGCCATAGGTAATGCGATAATTGTTGTCCCAATAATCACGAAAATCCCTAAAACCATCGAATTTCCAAGCGTTTTCCATATTCTATCGTGTGTAAACATTCGACTAAACTGTGATATATCAACATGTCCCTCTTTAATAAAGGTATAAAATAAAATGGCCATCAACGGTGCGATAGCAAATATGATGACAATTGTCAGTAAAAATCCAAAAGCTCGTCTTCCTTCCATTATCATGGCATGTCAACCCTTCTCTATGAAAACTAGAAGGAGGTATATCAACCTCCCTTTATTTAGCGAAATAAATCCGTAAACTTTGTTAGTACTTCCAGCTGTTTCGCTTCCGCACCCATCCAATCAACTGTTAACTGTGGAATTTCATCTAATGCTGCACGATTTTTCACAGCAATATCTTTATTCCCTGGTAATAAGTAAGCATCTGCTACTAGCTTTTGCCCTTCATCTGACAATAAAAAATCAACATAGGCTTGTGCAGATTCTACATGTTGCGCATCCTTTAAAATACCTACCGCTCTTGGACTAACTACTGTTCCACTCGTCGGATAGATAATTTCCACTGGCTCACCGTCTGCTTTTGCTTTATAAGCCATATAATCTACACCTGCAATCGTGGCATTTTTCTCGCCTGTAATAACCGCATCCAAGGCTTCTTTATTCGCACCATTGACTTGTAAGCCATTTTTCTTCCAACTATCAATCGTGCTCCAAGCTGTTTTTTCTGCTGCTGTGTAGCCAAATAAGAAATCAACAGCAGAGCCTGACAGACTTGGATCTGGTATATTCATTTTATTTTGCCAATCAGCTTTTGCTAAATCAGACCAATCCGTAGGCGCATGTGTCGTATTTTTCGTATTATAGGCAATACCTAAAGCAGAGGCACTGTAGCCATAAAAATATCCCTCTTGATCCGACCAATCACTGTTGATTTTGTCCTTGTTTTTAGCCGCTTCGTAGCTTTGCAATTGATCTGTTGCTTTTAACCCATCCATTGAGGCAACAGAGGCAAGTACAACAATGTCAGCTACAGGATTATTTTTTTCCGCTTCTAAACGAGAGAGAATTTTACCCGTAGTTCCTTGAAACATTTCCACTTTAATCCCTGTTTTTTCTTCAAATGCTTGCTGAATATTTGCAGCTAAACCATCTGGCCCAGCAGAATACACTGTCAGAACTTTCTCCTCCTGTGTCTTTGCACTTGCTTCATTCGTCTCTTTTGCCTCTTTATTACCACAGCCAGCTAATGCTAAGGCCAATAAAATGCCAGCAGTTGCCCAAAATTTAAAATGTCGTTTCTTCAATGTAAACCCTCCAATTGATAGATTTGTTTTTCATCAATAAAAACTTGCAACCTTTTTCCATGCTCTAATGGCTGCTTCTCATAAAAGTTCCAATACTGTCCTTCTACCTGTGCTTGTACTAGATAACGATCGCCAACAAATGTACTTTTCACAATCTGCGCTTGTTTGGCAATCGTACCAGGACGCGATATTCTCGAAACACCCTCAGGTCGCACAATTGATTGTCGATTGTGAAGCCAATTCACTTTGCCAATAAAATCTGCCACATAGGGCGTTGCTGGTGCACGATAAATTTCCTCAGGCGAGCCAATTTGAGCAATCCTCCCTGCCTCCATAACGATAATTTGATCAGACATTGTCATGGCCTCTGTTTGATCATGTGTTACGAAAATGGCTTGGCAATTAAGCTCATGAATGAGGTGCATGATTTCATCTTGCATTTGCTCTCTTAAAACAGCATCGAGAGCGGATAAAGGTTCATCAAATAAAATTAATTGCGGTTTGGTCGCTAAAGCTCTAGCTAATGCCACTCGCTGCTGTTGTCCACCCGATAATTCACCTGGCTTTCGTTTCTCATAGCCTTGCATTTTTACCAATCGCATCACATGCTCGACTCGTTCAGGAATAGCTGATTTCGGAATAATGCCCTTTAAGCCAAAGGCAATATTTTGGAAGATGGTCATATGTGGCCATAGAGCAAAATCTTGAAAAACCATGGCAATATTACGCTTATTTGGTTTGACATTTTTACGAGACCCCGAAGAATAAATGACGGTGTCATCAAATCGTATTTCTCCTTTTGATGGCTGTTCAAGGCCAGCTATCAACTTTAATAAGGTTGTTTTGCCACAGCCTGATTGTCCGAGAATCGTAATGAATTGCTGATCTAACTCCACATCAATCGGCCACAATGCTTGAGACTGCCCATATTTTTTCTCGATATTTTTTAATGAGATTTTCATAAGTATCCTCCTCGTTACTTACAACTATAAATTCCAGATATTTAGAAAATATTAATCTACTATTAATAACTCGTTAAAAAAAATCTAATAAACTAAAGCAAATACAAGATTTTTTCTAATTTCCTTTAGGAGGATAAAATGAACAATAGTAAATTACAGGCATTTTGCTTACTTGTAGAATTAAAAAAATTAGCCCCTGTCGCCAAAGCACTTGGCATTACAGCCCCCACCGTATCATTTCATATTCGCTCTATAGAGGAGGAATACGGTATTCATTTATTTCGAACAAATGCTGGAGGATACCGTTTAACAGAAGCGGGCGAAGGTGTGTATCATTACGCTCGTCAAATGGTTCAACTTCAAAAGGATATGGATCGTTTTATTGAAAATCTTTTAGCAGGCCATATCGGTTCATTACGACTAGGGGCGAGTGGCTTACCTGCCCATATTTTTATGCCAGATTTAATTCATCAAGTTTCAACGACCTGTCCTGAGATTCGCATTTCATTAGAAGTAAAAACAGCACCTGAAATTGAAAAAAAGGTAGCACTACAAGAATTAGATTTCGGGCTCATCATGGAGACTAAGCAGGAAAATCCTTTACTTCATTACGAAACAATCGGTGAAGATGCACTTGTATTGGCATTCAGCCCATCTCACGAGCTAGCAGCACAAAAAGACATCACCAAAGAAGATATTCTTAAATACAAGCTATTGTTGCATACATCATCTAGCTCCACGAATCACTTCATTGAAAAGTGGATGGACCCATTTCAGCCTTCTATTTACACAATTGAGTTGGATTCTGTGAGCACGATTAAAAAGATGCTGACCTTTGGCAAAAACTTGGCGTTTCTATCTGTTTCCTTAATAGAAGAAGAATTAAAATCAGGTGTACTGCTGAAGAAAGATCTACATGATGTAACACTAAATAGAAAAATTCAATTGATTTATCCGAAAACGCGCTTAGATCATAAAATGGATGAATTTGTCAAAACGTCGGTTTATGAAATAGCAAAGCAATTAAAAATGTCTTCTACGATGACATAATTCCACATACAGTCGTAATAACATGGAATGGGAAGATATTTTTATGAAAGGAGGGTTGTCCTTGCTAACCAAGCTGTTGACAAAAGATTGTATACAGCTTGCAAACTTTGTCCGATCATGGCAAGAAGCAATTCATTTAGCGGCTAGCCCATTAGTACAACAACACAAAATTGAACAGCGCTATGTCGAAGCCATGATTCGATCTATTGAACACAATGGTCCTTACGTTGTCATCACACCCAAAGTAGCCATTCCTCATGCACGGCCATCTGATGGGGTTCTTGAACTAGCCATAAGCTTGCTACGATTACAAAAGCCTGTTTTTTTTAGCCCTAATCAGCCTGTCTACCTACTAATTGTGCTAGCTGCCATTGACAATGCTTCACATCTACAGGTGTTGGCTGATTTGGCATTAGTCTTACAAGAACCCGATCAGATTGATGACCTAATCGCCTGTCAACATGCGGACATGATATGGGAGAAAATCAAACAATATACGACAAAGGAGTCAACAGAATGAAAATTTTAGTCGTGTGTGGGAGCGGTTTAGGAAGTAGCTTTATTTTAGAATTGAATGTTAAAAAAGCATTAGAAGTATTGGGGAAAGATGCAGAGGTAACGCATACAGATTTAGCGTCTGCCAAGGCGGAGAAAGCAGATATTTATTTAGGGGCAGCAGATATCGTGAATGAATTAGCGAAAGACAAAGGAATCATTGTGAGCATCGTAAATATGATGAGTATTTCAGAAATAAAAGAAAAGCTTGAACCGTTGCTTTAAGCATTAAAAATTTGGATAGGATGAGGTGTTGGTATGTTAGATGTTATCATGCATGACATTTTAGGAACACCAGCTATATTAGTCGGCCTATTCGCTTTTATTGGTTTACTTATTCAAAAAAAATCAAATTCCACTGTTCTGTCAGGTACATTAAAAACGATAATGGGCTTTGTCATCCTCGGAGCTGGTGCCACTGTCTTAATTGGCTCTTTAGATCATTTTAGTAAAATGTTCGATCATGCCTTTCAAGTACAGGGAGTCATTCCCAACAATGAGGCCATCGTGGCAGCTGCTCAGACTAATTTTGGTACAGCTACTGCACTAATCATGGTATTTGGTATGATTATGAATCTACTATTTGCGCGATTTACGCCATTAAAATATATCTTTTTAACTGGACATCATACATTATTTATGGCTTGTTTAATCGCCGCTTCATTATCAGTTGGAGGGATGAGTGGTACACTTCTTATTCTTGTTGGGTCTATCATTCTTGGACTTTGTATGGTCGTGTTCCCTGCCATTTTACAGCCGACAGTTCGACAAATAACAGGGAGTAATGACTTTGCTGTTGGTCACTTTGGCAGTGTTGGCTATTATGTTTCTGCAAAGATTGGTAAGCTCTTTGGTAATAAAATGAAATCCACAGAAGATATACAGGTTCCGAAAGCATTAGGCTTTTTACGAGATACCTCAGTTGCTATTTCTTTAACAATGAGTGTGTTCTTTGTAATTGTTGCCCTTTTTGCTGGCCCTTCCTATATTGAGTCACAATTATCAGCTGGCTCAAATTTTATTATTTTCGCTATTATGCAAGCGATTACATTTGCAGCGGGTGTTTATATTATTTTAGCAGGTGTACGGATGTTAATTGCTGAAATTATTCCAGCCTTCAAAGGCATTGCAGATAAACTTGTACCAAACACAAAACCAGCACTTGATTGTCCAACCATCTTTCCTTTTGCACCAAATGCCGTTATTATTGGTTTCATTTTTAGTTTTATAGCAGGGCTGGTTTCCATGTTTATACTCCCCTTCATCGGACTAAAAGTCATCGTACCAGGTCTTGTTCCACATTTCTTCACAGGTGCGGCGGCGGGTGTCTTTGGAAATGCTACTGGCGGTAGAATTGGTGCGATGTCCGGAGCCTTTGCCAATGGTTTATTAATTAGCTTTATTCCAGCCATACTCCTTATCTTTATGGGAGACATTGGCTATGAGGGCACAACCTTCGGTGATTCAGACTTTGGGGTAATCGGCATTATTATTATTAATTTATTAAAATTATTCGGCGCTGTTTAGAACATATAAAGCCTGACGCTATTTGCGTTAGGCTTTTATAGTGCTGTACATACAAGAAGTGCTACGAAAACCTTTATAAATCAATTACTTTATTAGTAATCTAGCTTTATATTATTAACTTATTATGTATATAGAAATGATTCATTATTCTTAGACATCCTAAAAATTTTTTGCACGGATGTCTGACATCAGACTAAAAATATTAAGTTTTTGCCGATATATATTTTATACACAACAGGAGGTACACAAAATTTGAAGAAATTATTCACTAGTTTTCTTTTGATCACTCTGTTGATAGCAGGCTGTTCCTCAGCACCGACAGAAACATCAACTGAAGGATATAAGATAGGAATTTTACTATCAGATGCAGGACTAGGCGATGAATCATTTAATGATTCCGCTTTTAAAGGCTTAGAAAAAGCGCGCGACGAGCTAGGCATTTTGTTTGATTACAAAGAGGCTCCTGATGGTAAATACGAGGAAAAGCTGAATGAACTTGTAGCAGAAAAATATGATATCATCATTGGTCTCGGGTTCTCTGTACAAGAAGCACTAGAAAAGACTGCAAAACAAAATCCCTCTCAGCAATTTATACTGATTGACGGGCAATCTGATATTAACAACATCATTTCGATTACCTTTAAAGAACAAGAAGGTAGCTTTTTAGTTGGCATGATTGCCGCTATGACAAGTAAAACAGGAAAAGTTGGCTTTATTGGTGGAGCAGATGCTCCTGTTATCCATCACTTTGAAAATGGTTTTATCGAAGGAGCACGTTATGTACAGCCATCGATTGAAATTATGAGTGACTATGCTGGTACCTTTGACGATACCCAGGCTGGTGCAGCAATAGCAGAAAGGTATATCAAAAATAACGTTGATTTTATTTACCATGCAGCAGGCTTTACTGGCTTTGGGGCGATAAAAAAGGCAGAGGAAATGGGGATCTATGCAGCAGGTGTTGATATCGATCAGTTTTTTGTTGCCGAAAAAACAGTTGTCACATCCATGCTTAAAAATGTTGATCTAGCCGTCTATCAACTCGCTAAGACATTAGTAGAAAACGGTAAAATTTCCGAAAAATCCTATTCATTAGGTTTAGCGGATCAGGGTGTGGGACTAGCAGATATTCGTGTAATTCAACTGACAGCTGAGCAACAGACTGCTATCGAAAAAGCCAAAGAAGCCATTATTTCAGGTACGATAAAAGTTACTGCGGAAAAGAGGAATGACCAGTGACACTACGTAAGAAATTATTTATGAACACATTGATTCCAATCGTATTGGCTATGGCTATGATCGGCTTTATTATCCTACAAACATTCACGATCCAAACAACAGCACAGGATGATACGAAACTTTTACTTACAGTGAAAGAACTAGAGCAAAGTTTAGTTGTTGCCAGCCAATCTTTAAATAATTTTACCTACCTGGATAGTGAAGCCAATAAAAACGAAGCGCTCGCTATTTTACAAGAAACAAAAAGTAATTTAGAGGCATTAGCCTCCCTAACGAGAATACCTGAACATCAGACAATCGTCGAAAAAATAGCTAGTAAATTTGAAAATCTAGAAAAGGCGACTGAAAGCGGGTTTCAAGAAAACAATCGCTCTGAAATTAAAAAGCAGTCCATCAGAATTAAAGGAATTTTAAACGATATGTATTTGCTCAAAAAAGAAACGAACGAATGGTATCAAGAAATGATCCAAGTAACGAAGCAAAAAATAGGTTTCATTACAACCTCTACCATCATAGGTAGTGTGCTATTAATTATTGCTACGATACTTTATTCCTATGTAGCTGCGAAAAGAATTACCAAACCCATTAATCAGATTGTAGATTGTGCACAGGCTGCAGCAACAGGAAACTTAACAATGGATACTTCTACCCTCTCCTATCAAGCAAACAGTCGATATGAGATTGATCAATTAACAAAAAGCTTTGCAGACATGATGAATAATTTAAAAAATACTGTACAATCCATTGATAATATTGGAAAGGATGTTAATTTGTTTACACAAGAAGTGACGAGCCATATGAACAATATTCATGAAAGTAGTAATCAAGTCGCTACCTCAACCGACGAATTAGCAAAAGGCAGCTATACGATGTCAGAAGACATTCAATCAGTGGCACTCCAAATGAATAATATGGCAGATCAATTTAGGGATGTTATGCGTACGAGTGAGCAATCGGCTGACACTGGTAAACAAGCTCTGGAGGCTGTTCAAAATGGTCAATATTCATTAGAAAAACAATCTTCCATTGCAAAGGATATATCAACCACATCACTTGATATTAAGGAAGCTGTAACTCAATTTTCTCAATTCACTTCGGAAATTGAAGGCGCAGCCAATGCTGTCCATACGATTGCTAGCCAAACAAATTTATTAGCACTAAATGCTGCCATCGAGGCTGCAAGAGCTGGAGAAGCAGGCAAAGGGTTTGCCATTGTTGCCGAGGAGGTTAAAAAGCTCTCTTCTGAAACGGAGAATGCTACGAATTTAATCACTTCAATGGTCTCGCATATTCAAGATGGCATTACGCACATCCTTACTACGGCTGAACGAGGTTATCTGCTGTCAAATGAGCAATCTCAATCCATGGTAGAGACAGAACAATCATTCTCTGTTATTACCATGCACATAACAAATATCCATCGCGATTTACAAAACCTCACAAGAGAAATGGCACAAACGAATGAAATGAGCCAGCAAGTAAATAGTACCATTGAAAATATTTCTGCTATTACAGAAGAAACTGCTGCTGGCACAGAAGAAATATCGGCATCAACGCAAGAACAGCTACTTTCCTTCCAAAAAATTAGTGCTAAGATAGACGATCTTGAAGCTATGACTAATACGTTGATGAATGAGCTCAAAAAATTCACCCTATAGCGATTCGATTCATTACCGCAAAAAATCCAGTGAAATGATTCACTGGATTTCTTCTTTCATTATAAAGTTAAACCACCATCTACTAACACAATAGAGCCTGTCATATAGCTTGCTTTGTCCGATGCTAGGAATACTACCATTTCTGCTAATTCCTCTGGTTTTGCATAGCGTCCCATTCTCATATTTGGAATCTCCTCTGGCACATAGCCACCTGTTTCAAACATCGCAGTTACACTGTTTGTTAATGCCGTTTCTACTCCTCCTGGACAGATACCATTGATCCGAATACCTTTTTTTACATACTCCAAAGAAGCTGATTTTGTTAAACCCACTACTGCATGCTTACTTGCAGAATAGACAGCCATACTGTGCTCACTACGAACTCCTGCTGTAGAAGCTGTATTTATAATTGAACCGCTTCCTTGTCCCTCCATTACTTTTAAAACATATTTTAAGCCAAGGAATACACCCTTCACATTAATTGACATAATACGGTCATATTCTGCATCTTCAATCTCTGTTAGTGGAGAAATTTTCTGAATAACCCCAGCATTATTGAAAAATACATCAATACGTCCGTACGTATCAACAGCAGTATTGACATATTTCTGAACGTCTTCACTTTTTGAAACGTCTGCCTGAACGAAAATACCTTCCCCGCCTTGTTCTCTAATCAAGCTTACTGTTTCTTCCCCTGTTTCTTTGTTGAAATCCACTACCACCACTTTTGCACCATTGCTAGCAAGTTTCAAGCTGCTAGCTCTTCCAATTCCGCTTCCTGCGCCTGTTACAACTGCAATTTTATTCAAAAGATCCATCTTCTATTCCTCCCTAACATTTTAAAGTCACTGTCTATTTTATTGCTACTTCTCCTTTATTTATTGTATTATTCTACACAAAATAGTACTTTCTCAATGTCTATCCAATAAAAATGTAAATGCTTTCATTTTAATAGAATTATTACGAACTGGAGTGTAGGAACATGAAAATTAACACTATTGATCTTCAATACATCAGCCAATTAATCTATGAAACACATCATCTTCCAGTCACTTATATTAATTCATTAGGAAAAATAATCTTTGACTATTCATCAACAAATAATCCATCTTACATTTCTTTAAAGGAACAGTTGAAAACATATCCTTACCATAAAGATTCTAATGCCTATCCAATTTTTTTCTCTTATGCTGAGTTTAATTTTTTCTATATTAATGTGCAGCAAGAGGATCAATATTTAGGTGCAATTGTAGTTGGCCCTTCCCTTTCTCCAGAAGTGGAAGACATAAAGACAAGTGTTAATCAAGAGCTGATTCCTATTCTTCATTATCAACAAAGTTTAGCCATTAGTTTATTTGTGTATTACGCCATCTATCAAAAGAAATTAAATAAATCTGCTGTCATTTATCACAACCAAGCATTAAGACCTCTCATTCGTCATGAGGAAAATACTACGCTTGAGCTCTCCTATGCAAGAAGAAATGATATTGTTCATACAAATCTTTACTATGAAAAAATATTGTTAGACAATGTGAAAAATGGGCGTATAGAGAAACTAAATGAAGTTTTGAATTATTCCATTGTTGAGCAAGCAGAACTTGGAATACTATCAAAACGCAATAATTTAAGAAGTGTTCAATATTTGATGATTACAGGCATTGCTCTTATTTGCCGTGCAGCAATTGAGGGTGGTTTAAATGAAGAAACAGCCTTTACATTAAATGATTTTTACATTCAAAAGCTAGAGGATCAAAACAGTTTAATCGAAATTCTTTCGTTAATGGAGGAAGCTATTTACGACTATACAAGCCGTGTATCACAGGCAAATACAAGGAAGTATTCTGGACCCATTACTACCTGTATTCATTTTATTGAAAATGAGTTGTATGGGGATCTAACACTCGACCAACTTTCAGCAATTTGCCACCTAAGCCCCAATTATCTTTCCTCCTTATTTAAAAAGGAAGTAGGTACTTCCTTTAGTGAATATATTCAGCAGCAAAGGATTGATGAGGCGAAAAAACTCTTAACATTTACCAACTATCCAATCCTAGACATCGGTTCATTACTTAATTTCACAGATCAAAGCTATTTCATTAAAGTTTTCAAAAAATTTACGGGAATTACCCCTAAACAATATAGAACTAAGTATTCTCATAAATAATTCGATATAGAGGGAAAGTAAAAAGATGGTAGAAATCAATTTTTACTTTCTCTTTCCTTTTTTGAAGTACTAACAATATCATCTATGTCATATCTTGAATTAAAACGTAACCATTACACTTTAAGGAGGTCTATGTGGAACGTCTCCATTTTTCTAAATATGTATTGAATTTTTGGTTGCTCTTCATTTTATTCCTAGGCATGCTACAACTACTGTTATTCAACGTCTCAGCTCTAAACGACCTTAGTTCCTCTCTACTCAATTTAAATACGATATTTTTAAGTATTTTAATTGAAGCATTACCATTTGTCTTAATTGGAATACTGATTGCTGGCTTTATACAAATTTTTATAACAGAGGAACATATCCAAAGGTGGATTCCTCGAAACCCTGTGATGGCAGTTATCATGAGTTGTCTTGTAGGTGCATTATTTCCAGCCTGTGAATGTGGGATTGTTCCGATTGTTAGAAGATTGATTGTGAAAGGCGTACCTATACATGCAGCTATAGGCTTTATGTTAACTGGTCCACTTATTAATCCCGTTGTTATTCTTTCTACTTATATGGCATTTGGAAATGATTTAAGAATAGCGAGCCTTCGAATGCTTGTTGGCTTTGTCATCGCTATTGTAGTAGCATTACTTATCAGCTTATTTTTTAAAGGCTCCCAATTTAAGAGCTCTTTACAGCCCTACTCATTAACAATCCCTAGTCAACAAACATCCTTCTTCACCAAATTATTAAATATGGTCAAACATGCCATCGATGAATTTTTTGATATGGGTAAATACTTAATTATCGGGGCATTTTTAGCTGCCTTTGTACAAACCTATATATCTACCAAAACACTCGTAGCCATTGGAGAAGGTGAACCCTCCTCCATTCTAGTTATGATGGGCTTAGCCTTCATTCTGTCACTTTGCTCTGAGGCAGATGCCTTTATTGGCGCATCCTTTAGTGCTATTTTCTCCACTCCATCCATTCTAGCCTTTCTTATTTTTGGCCCTATGATCGATTTGAAAAATACCATTATGTTGATGAGCGTATTTCGTTTAAAATTTGTTTTTTGGTTAATCGCCTTAGTGGCTACAGTTGTCTACATTAGTATATGGATTCTTTCAGCGTATCTCTAAGGGGGAAAACCATGAAATTTCACGTTCAACAAGCGCTAAGAGCCTTCATGTTACTCGCCTTTTCGGCTATGATTGCCAACCTACATTGGACCGGAGAACTAACAAAATTTATCAACCCTAAATATGAAGGGCTGAGTAAAACAGCCGCCATTTTATTTTTTATACTATTTCTTGTTCAAGTGACAAGAATTATATCTTTTTCAAAGGTTCCTCATTCATGTGATCAAACGGGACAAGCATGCTGCTCCCATCACGACCATGGTCACACAGCCTTTACCCGAAAAAAAATGATAGCCTACCTCATTATCATGACACCAATAATGACAGGCTTCTTCGTGCCAGCAAAAATTTTAGATGCATCCATCGCTGATAAAAAAGGTGGTGCATTTATTCTCACCCAGCAAAATCAATCATCTAAAATAGAGGATTACCTCACTTCAAATGAAACGATTGATGAAAACATCTATGATGAACATGAAGCTGATCCCCGACTGACAGAGGAAAAACAGGAAATGACAAAAAAACAATATGAGCAATTAAAGCAACAGCTATCCCAACAATCCATGCTAAAAATGACCGATGAGGACTACACGATTTATTATGAAGAAATTAATCAAAATTTGGCTAACTATTTGGGGAAGAAAATACAGTTGAAGGGCTTTGTTTTAAAAGAAGAAAATTTTACAGAAAAGCAACTAGTGATTTCAAGATTTCTTATTACGCATTGCGTCGCCGATGCCAGTATCGTCGGCTTTCTGACAGAGTTTTCGGACGCTCCTACACTCACAGAAGATACATGGATTGAAGTGGTCGGTACAATTAGTCAAACAACATATGAAGGTGCAAGCTTACCTGTTATCCATATTGATGATTGGGTAACAATCGAACAACCTGAATCACCTTATCTTTATCCTATTAATATTCGAATGAGTTTCTAGCAATAAAAGGGCAAAGCTTATGGCTTGCCCTTTTTCAGCTATTAATAGGGGATTGCACATCTAAGCCTAAATGGGAACGTAATGTGCTACCTTCATATTCAGCTCTGAATAACCCCCGCTCTACTAACATGGGAATAACGTCGCTAAAGAACAAATCCAAAGATTTCGCAGGTCCGCCTGGTATGGCAATAAAGCCATCCAATGCACCCTCTTCATAAAAAGTAACGATTTGATCGACAATATCCTGTGGTGTACCGATTGCTACAAGGTGGGCTGAGCCAATTACCTCTGGGCGTGCTAACAATACTGCGACTGTTGGTTCATTGTTTACAATATAACGACGTACCAAATCTGCATGTGTTTTACTACGTACTTGTTGATCTTTTGATGGCAGCATATCAATCGTTACCTGATCTTCAAGTGCCAAATGACGAACATCCATGCCAATCACAGATTCTAAAGCACTGTAGCGCCGCTCAAGTGTTAAATGTGCATGTGCTTGTCGGTGCATTTCGAGTGCTTCTTCATATGTATCCCCTATAAAGAAATAGAGTCCGGGTAATAAGCGAATATCGTCGGCTGAACGACCTACTTCTCTAGCCTGCTGACGCAAATCATTACGCATCTCAATACCCACCTCCATGACTGGTGTAGCCGCAAAAATCGCATTGGAAACAGTAGCCGCAAATTGCCGCCCAACATCCGACGCTCCTGCTTGGAAGAGTGGAATCTCTCCTGCTGGATGCATTGGGAGATTTAAGGGACCTTTTATATGGAAAAATTCTCCTTCATACTCAATTGGCTTAACAAGCTCTTTTATTTTCTCTAAATTCCCATCCATTTCTAATGTTTCATAGGGATAACTATGCCATAGCTGCTTGACCACCGCTGTACATTCTGCCGCTTTAGCATAACGCTCCTCGGAAGAAGGCATGGGCTCATTGCTGAAATTATGGGCGCCATCTATAGAGGTTACGATATTCCATCCAACTCGTCCTTCGCTAATCCAATTTAAGGACTGCAATTGACGCGCAATCAGATAATGTGGCGTAAAGGATGTGGAAATCGTTGTTACTAAGCCAATCTGTTTCGTTTCTCTTGCCACCATCGCCATTAAAAAGTTAGGGTCTAAGCCAACTGTTCCTTTCATTTTAGCCATTAATTCTGGATGAGCTGTTAAATAATCCGCCTTAAATACAAAATCTAATTTCGCTGCTTCAGCACGCTGCGCAAATGCAATATGTTCTTCTATCAAGGCACCCTGTTTGCCATGATTACCGTAAACAGCTAAATGCATTCCAATAATAAGGTGTCTTTTCATTGCTACTCTCCTTCTTTTTAATTGATAACGATTATCATTTTCATAATAATCATTCATGGCAGAGATTGCAATGAATGTCTATTAAGTTTTTGAAGGTCCTCTAACAAATGAAAAATAAGCAACCAAACTAATATTTACTATAAAGTTAAATAAAGGTATTATTGAGATAATTCAAAAATATTTAAGCGGAGGAATCATGAGAAAATTTACCTCTTTATTTATAGTTACTCTTTTTATATTTCCAATTGGTGGAGCATCTTTTATAGAAGATCCTATACTCCAACCATCTATTCCGCCGAACCTTGGTGCTTCTGCTGAGGAATCTTATTCTACCCCCACAGCTGAAAAAAGTGATGATTCTCTTCTTACAACGTCTTCTACCTTTCCAACTGGTCAGGGTTCGATGAGCTTTAATTTTAAAGCACCTAGTAATGGCACTGATACAATTCAAATTTATGTGAAAAATAACAGCTCACAATCTATTAGGTTTATATTAACTGCACCTAATGGAACGGTTTGGATAGACGGAGAGATCATTAAATCTGGACAATCATTTACTTCAACTTACGAGTTGGATGCAAGCCAAGCTGGTCAATGGTTCATGAAATTTGATAATAATGATGGTTCTTCAATTACAGTAGATATAAATACAAGTTACGAAATTTAATATGGAGCTTCACCCTTTAGCTTTTTTCTATTCAAATAGGTGATGCAAAAATTTGTTTTTCCGTTGGGTCCCAGAGAACAATTCCAACATCCTGCTTCTGATCGATTACCCGAATGGTGATGGGGATATAGTCAAATAAAATTGTATTTATTTTTGTACTAGTGAGCTGTAACAAGCCAATTAATTCAATATCATTAACCAGTGGTACGTGTATTTCTAGATTAATATCTGTTAATTTGCCATCTTCATAACGAAGTTTTCCCATGATTTTAGGATTTAAATGTTTAAATCCACCTTGAATATCCTCTTTAAAAATTAATAATTTATTATACATATTTTGGTCCAAACTATATAAAGCATCTGATGGGAATATATAATGCTTTTTATCTATATCAAACCATTTTGTTATGGTATCTGTATCTTTAGGAATAAAGGTTTCAGCTAAAAATATGCCTGGAATAATATCGTTTATATTAGATTCTTGATATAAAGTTAAATAAATAGGGACTCTCGGATATTTTTCATTTTTTCTAATATCCTCAAGAATCCTTTTAGCTACTTCCTTCCCATAATTTTTAACATCGTTGATATCATCATCATTTTGGTCTACTTTCACTTGGCCTGTGTAAATTAAACCATTGGCATCGGAAACTCGTATATCATAAAATTCATTTAACGAGATCGCGATCGATAGTCCCTCTACTTTGTTATTTTCTTTATTAATAAAATTTTGTTCTAACACATGTGAGAGAATCAAAGGATACTTTTTTTCATCCTCTAACACATTGTCACTTCTAGTTTCAATGGCTGGATTTAACCCAATACCTTCATCTGTTTTTCTACTTAACCATTGGCTGATCATTTTCTCTTCCAGATATTGACCTTCCTGCATATAAAACTTGTCAGTTGAGAAATAATTCACCGATAAATTCATGAGTCCTCTTTCAATTTCATTAATATTTAAAGCATTATTCATATTATTGATGATTGAACCTCTAGCAATATTGACTTTTGCAGGCTGTTGAATCTCATAGACCTCCTTTTTCTGTATCGATGAAATATACTTTTTCTCATTAGCAGTAACACTTTCGTCCTCACTACTACAAGATGCTAAAATCAATATTGGTGCGAATAAAAATAACATAAAGCTTCTTTTTTTCATTGCTATTTCTCCTTGCATACTATGTATCATTTGATAAATTACCTCATTCAACGATACCAAATTTACCAAAATAAAACATTATATATTTACAAATCTCCCCATTTACCTATCAGATAATCAAAAAAGACCTATGCTCGTTTTCTCGAACATAGGTCTTACTGCTTTCAACTGCTAATGAGTGGGTTTTTCACTACATTGGAGTGGCTCTCACACTTTTAAGAGCGGGTTCCCTCCTTCTTAGAGCGATTTACCCCTCAATACTATTTGGCATTTTTATCGGGCTGGTGAATACCAAATACATTGCCTTCCGTATCAATATAATAGCCTTGCCATGCCATTCCTGGTAATGCGTACTTTGGCATGGCTACTTTGCCCCCGTTTTCAAGAATTTTTGCTTCCGTTACATCATAACTTTCAACACCCATTGTACAAGCAAAGCCATTCAACGCTTGGTTTGTTTCTGGTGGAGGCCCTTGGCGTTGCATTAAAGCACCGTTAATGCCAAGTTCACCATCTTCACCTGTCACGGCACCGAAATAAGGCATGCCTGCATATTCACTCCAGTCCTGAAATGACCATCCAAAAACTTCCCCATAAAAATCCTTAGCCCGATCCATATCACTTACATGAATTTCAAAATGAACTAATCTCCCCATAGTATCCTCCTTAAAGATGAATGTATTTGATCATATTTACTATATATCATTTTTCTGAAGATTAAAATTAATAAATTATTTCTGCCATACCAACAACATGTTGGTTATAGAGACTTATATGGAATCTCCCATCTATTATTCCATTCTATTATTTTTAGAACTACAAAAAAGTGTGACTAGAAAATGAATTATTCTCTAATCACACACTATTAGGGCTAGTTATAATTGACTATATACCGAAATGGCATCGGTAATATTATATTGCTCCGTTCTAGGGCTGCCGTCCGCTCCTACTGTCACTAGCACATATTCTTGTCCATTTATAAGGGCTAAGCTTGCTAAACATAAGCCTGCATCTTCTGTATAGCCAGTTTTTCCACCTAAAATTTCCCCTCCTGGCAATGCACTTGACGTCATATGCTGAAACATGCGACTGGTAAAAGTAATGCCTTCCGGATGAAGGTTTGTTGATTTTATAGAATATCTTTCTGCTGTATAAACATTTCGAAAATCATCGTTTGTTAAGGCGTATTGTAAAAGTAAAGACATATCCTTTACAGTTGTATAATGATCTGAATGGTGGAGTCCAGTTGTATTCACAAAGTGCGTATTTTTCATGCCTAGCTGCTGCGCCTTTTCGTTCATCAGTTTCACAAATCCACGTTCTGACCCCGCAACATATTCAGCTAAACCTAGTGATGCCTCTGCACCTGATGGCAACATAGAGCCATACAACAAATCTTCTACTGTCAGCTTTTCATTTGGGAGAAAGCCCGCCACTGACGCATTTTCCTCTAATAAATCCCGAAAGATATGTTTAGGTAAAATGATTTCTTCTTGTAAATTGGAGATCTGCTCTATCGCGACTAGAACCGTCATCATTTTTGTCAAAGAAGCAGGATAAATCTTTTCCTCACTTTTTTTATCTAAAACAATTTGATTTTCATCCAAATTCACTAAAATTGCATTCGAACTGTACATATCAAGATCGAGCATATGCTGACTGGCTGTTTGTACTACTTTTGGTGCATGATCTATTTCCTGACGTAAAGTCATTGGCGATTCTTTCAATAGTAAATAAACGAAAATCAGTATGGATAAGAACAATAAACTCAATATACCTTTTCTATTGAACATAAAAACAACTCCTTCTCTTTATGCTTTTATTCAACCATAAAAAAAGGAGCTTATTTTTAATTTACTATTAGTGAATTCTTAAGGTTTCTTAAGAATTGGTTGGAATCATCACGGTGAATACGGTTGTATCATTACTAGAAGTTGCGGTAATGGTTCCGCCATGGGCCTGTACAATTTCATTAGAAATGGCTAAACCAAGCCCAGCACCTCCTGTTTGGGTAGACCTTGCACTATCTAAGCGGTAAAACTTTTCAAATATCATTTTTAATTTTTCAGGAGGGATCGTCTTCCCTGTATTCGTAAACGAAATAAATGTCTGATTATTTTCGCTTTGCGCACTAATTTCAATTGTACTATTTGGATCACTGTAGGCAATTGCATTTTTTAAAATATTATTAAATACCCTTGCTATCTTATTACCGTCTGCATAGATAGTAATATCTTCATCTAATTTGACGATGGCTTTTTGACCCTTTGGTGCCAGCAATGGATAAAACTCGTCGGCCACTTGCATTAACATATGTTGTAAAGGAATAGAATCTTTCTCTAAAATGATGGATTGTAAATTAAACCTGGTTATTTCAAAAAATTCATTGATTAGTTGTTCCAGTCTATAAGATTTATCTAATGTAATCGTCACATATTTTTCTTTCTGCTCTACCGGCATATCCCTCGCTTCATCTAAAAGACTTAAGTAGCCAATAATGGATGTTAAAGGTGTTTTAATATCATGCGCTAAATAGACAACTAAATCATTCTTTCGTTGCTCAGCTTCTTGTGCATCCCTTGCACGCTTTTCTAATTTATATTTCACGTTATTTAATTTTTTTTCCAAAAAATCGAGTTCAGCTGGGAGCTCAATTTCCTTCCCTGACTCATCAGCAAGCATGGTAATACTTGAACTAATTTGATGAAAATATCGGGTAAATCGAGACAAGGCGATATAGAAAATAATCAATAATAATAAAATAAATCCTATCGCAAGCCAAAGCGATTTATTTTGTCGAAATAACACATGATAGGCATTGCTTGCAGCATAATAATCAAGTTGCAAGACATTTTCACAAAAAGCAATAAAAGCATCTGCAAAGGGAGCTTGTAAGACCCCATCAATAAATGCAAAATTAATAAAAAAGCCTATGATGCTAGCGATGACAAGTATCGAAATAATTTGTAGAACCATTTTCCTTTTCAGTTTGCCAAACTCATTTTTCAATGGTATACCCCACTCCCCAAACCGTTTTAATATACTTTGGGTTCTCCGCAGCATCCTTCATTTTTTCCCGTAAATGTCGAATGTGAACCATTACCGTGTTATTGCTGCTAAAGTACTTTTCCCCCCAAATTTCTTGGAATAATTGCTCTGAGCTAATAACTGTCCCTCGATTTGCACATAAATACCAAAGAATAGCGAACTCCGTAGGTGTAAGGGATATGGACCTTTCATTTAAAAAGACTTGTCGTGTGTTTTTATTAATCACCAAGCCAGCAAAATCAATGATATCTTCCTGTTGCTTCGAACCTTGGTTGTAGAAAGTAAACCTTCGTATTTGTGCCTTTACACGAGCAACCAACTCTAATGGACGAAATGGCTTTGTTATATAATCATCTGCTCCCAGAGAAAATCCATTTATTTTATCGATTTCTTCTTCCTTTGCCGTAAGCATTATCACTGGAAAATTTAGTGTTTCTCGGATTTTTCGTAAAATAGTAAACCCATCTATATCAGGCATCATAATATCCAGAACAGCTAAATCTACTTTCTCATGCTCAATACATGCCAAAGCCTCTTGAGCCGTATAAAACTTAAATACATGATAGTTTTCATTTTTTAAGTAAAGTTCTATTAAATCTGCAATTTCCTTTTCATCGTCAACAACTAATATATTCAACTGTATTGCCCTCTCCTTCTCCCCACTTGTTTTCCAATGATTTTTCACAGGCATTATAGCACTTACGCATGACTATATCTATTATTAGGGTAGTTAGATGAAAACATCTTTCCAGCTCTACTTTTAATAAGTTTATATTAACAAAATCATAGATAGCTTCATAATGAACTATTACTACATCAAAAATAGGCTTAGGTTATATCCCAAGCCTCGCATTTTCTGGTAATTAATTTGTTGGATTGATTGCTGTAGTAGTAGATTTTCGACTCATATCCTGTGTTACCACTCTACCTGCGTAATATAGCATTTGTTTATTTAATTTATTCTCTTTTACAGTTATACTGGTCGGTTTCACTTTGAGAACAAGCGTTTTGCTCCCTAAAGATGACTGATATTTTTCGATATGCTTTTTTGATAAAGGTGCTTGGTAATAATCTGGTACATATTTATCAAGCATTGCCTGCATAGCAGCAGTAGCTTCATTTAAATCTGTAACAAATTCCACCAAACCATTTGCTACTACACTTATATAAGCCGTATCAGTCTTAGCAGGAATAGGGTCTACCATTGTTCCATAATTTTCACTTATTGTGATACATGCATTCCGATTATTTGTTAGAATATCTATTTTTCTTCCTTCGTTGGCACCATGAAAATAAAAACTTCCGTCTTTGTAAACATAATTTAGCGGAATAACATATGGCATATGTTGATCTACCAAACCAAGAAATGCAGTTTGTGCGCCTTCTAATAATTGTTTAATTTGTTTTTCATCTGTACAAGCTCTATTTATCATCCGAATATCTGTTACCATTATCATTCCCCCTATCCTCTTCTAAAAAGGAGTCTACAGCAGTATTGCACGTTAAAAAAGGGACAGTTTGATGAAAGGGCATGGGTACAAGGTAAAAATACTAGTTTATCAAAAGCCCATACTATTTTCTTAGAAGTTCTCTAGTTCTACAAATGAATGTCATATATTGAATGATTTCTTCTCCAAATTTTCACCTACATTACGATAGAATAGTTTAAGTTGCGCAACAATCATAATGCTAATGACTACAAGTAAAAACCATGAACTGATTTTACCAAAATGAACAATCGACCAAGACACCTCTTGATTTGGATAGGACCATGCTCCAAAGAACGTTGCAATATTTTCAGCAATCCAAATGAAAAAGCCAATCAAAAAGAACGATACAACGATGGGCATTTTAAAGACTTTGTTCCGTACTGTAAATTTTACAACAGTACGATAAAACACAATAAATAGTAGTGCCATTAACAGCCATCTAAAATCATAAATAAAATGGTGTGTGAAAAAATTCAAGTAGATAATGGCTCCAAGTGGAATAGCTACATAACTTTTTGGCCAGCTTACAATTTTTAAATCAAACCTACGCCAAGCTTGGCAAATATAACTTGCTACACTCGCATACATAAATCCGCTATATAAAGGCACACACCCTATTTTTGTCCACGCCTCTTCAGGATATGACCATGAATTGAAATTCACTTTATATAGTTCGAGCACGAGCCCAATAATGTGAAACAAGCAAATGACTTTTATTTCATCCTTTGTTTCTAAACCAAATTTATACATCAAGTACTGAGTCAATAGACAGATTGCCAGAATAAAGTCATATCTTCCTACCCCAGGTATTTGAATGGCTTTAGAGAGTGCAAGTGTAGCAAATATCACAACGGGAAAAATACAAGATAATGATTGATGATACGTAAAGACTCCTAAGTCTTTAATAAAATTCTTCAACATGAATCCACCTCAAATGAACTTGTTCATAATTAAATTGCTTCTTGTATGAAGAATAAATGATAAATTATCTTATTTCAATATTTATTTATCGAAAAACAATAAATTTTTTCTCTTATTATTGGAACTATTCTTTGTTAAATACGTCTTTGTTGTTGCTTCTCTATGAAGAAAAGAGTAGCCATGTAAGTAGCTACTCTTTGATATTAAAGATATATTTTTTGATTTAATTTTAATTGGACTTCTTGTTGGTTTATTTCTAAATTCGTCACTTTTTTCACTTTTAAATAATAAACGATATAACAACCAATGAAGAATGCTCCACCACAGTAGAGTGCTAAACGTTGAGCTGGATCAAAAGCCAAGCTTGCCATAACAATACAGTTCGCTAATAAACCTAAAATAGGGATCACTGGATACAGCGGCGCTTTGAATTTTAAATCCTCTACTTTTCCTCCTTGGCGTATATAGGAGCGTCTAAATGCAATTTGAGATGCTGTAATCGCAATCCAACCAATTTGTGCACCTAAGCCTGCTAGAGATAATAACCACACAAAGACTGTATTAGCAGCAAATACACTTGACAGTAAAGACAGACCTGCTACAGCGAGTGTGATTAGTAATGCATTCATTGGGATACCTCTTTTATTAACTTTCCCTAAAACGGGACTTGCCATCTTTTCGACAGATAGTGAAAACAGCATACGTGTTGCAGCATAAAGACCCGAGTTTGCGACAGATAATAAGGCTGTTAGGATAACAAAATTCATAATATCTGCTGCATATGGAATACCTATGCTATCTAATACGACTACAAATGGACTTTCCACCACCCCTGCTTTATCCATTGGTATCATTGCTGCAAGTACAAATACGGATAACACAAAGAAGAACAGCGTACGCCAAACAGTTTGCTTAATAGATTTAGGGATAGTCTTTTCAGGATTTTCACTCTCCCCAGCAGCAATACCAATCAATTCTGTACCCTGGAATGAAAAATTCACGGTAATCATTGTAATAAGCAGTGCTGTTACACCATTAGGAAACAATCCACCCTCATAAAAATGAGTAAGGAAAGGGGCATTTGTTCCATCTTTCATATCGATTAGCCCAAACATAGCTGCTCCACCAACCGCAAGGAACATAATAATTGCCAATATCTTAATGCTGGAGAAGACAAATTCTGCTTCACCAAATGCTTTTGCTGATAAACCATTCAATACAAAGAGTAGTGCTGCAAATATTAGGCACCACATCCATACTGGTGAATCAGGAAACCATCTTTGCATTAGTTGTCCAGCCCCTAAAAACTCAAGAGCAACAGTTACTGCCCAACCTAGCCAGTATAGCCATCCAACGGCAAAACCAGTAGCAGGACCGATAAATTTCGTTGTGTACGTTTGGAATGAACCTGATACCGGCATAGCAACAGACAATTCACCCAAACATAGCATTGTTAAATACATAACTGCTCCGCCTACTAAGTAAGCTAGGATGGCACCAGTTGGCCCAGCTTGGTTAATCGTGTAGCCTGATCCAAGAAAGAAACCAGTTCCAATACATCCGCCAAGTGAAATCATAAATAAGTGTCTTGCTTTCATACTTCTTTTTAATTCATATTGTTCTGCTGCCATAAAAAACTCCTTACATTCATTATCTGTGTAAGCACTTTCTTTTTTTCGTACAAAACAGATAACAATCTAAAATTTGAATGTTAATAGATAAACTGTTTTATATATTTTATGAACTGTCAATTTTCTGACAAAATAAAGGCTATTGAATAGCTAAATTGTATTGTAAACTTACTATAGGGAGAGCTATTTTCTTATAGTTGGTTGTCGCGACCTAATTTTTTAAGAAAAGTTCTTCCTTCTGGGATACAAAATGACTTCTATTCATGGCTTAAAGTAATGTATCGCCAAATAGTGAGCTGATTAAAGCTACCGCAGCAATAGCCGTTTTATTGTATTGATCTAATACAGGGTTTGTCTCAACAAATTCTGCTGAAGTAATAATATTTGCTTCTGACAGCATTTCCATAGCTAAATGACTTTCACGATAGCTAATACCACCTGCTACTGGCGTGCCTACACCTGGTGCATCATTTGGATCCAGTCCATCTAAATCTAATGATAGGTGAACACCGTCTGTGCGCTCCTTTAAATAGTCAATCGTTTCTGACATTACTTTCGTCATTCCTAAACGATCAATTTCATGCATCGTGTATACTTTAATACCAATTTCCATAATAAGCTTTTTTTCTCCAGGATCTAAATCTCGAGCACCAATGATAACAACGTTTTCAGGCTTTACCTTTGGAGCATAACCTCCGATATTTGTAAGTGCTGGATGTCCAAGGCCCAAGCTTACAGCTAAAGACATGCCATGGATATTTCCTGAAGGAGATGTTTCACCAGTATTTAAATCGCCATGGGCATCATACCAAATAACACCTAGATTCTCATAATGCTTGGAAACTCCTGCTAATGTTCCAATAGCAATACTATGGTCTCCACCTAAAACTAAAGGAAAACGGTTTAAAGAAATTTCATGGTCTACTTTTTGGCCTAGCTTCTCGTTACTTTCTGTGACAGTTTTTAAATTTTTTAAGTTTGTCTTTCCTTCTGCGTCTTTATCTTCGTGTACGAGGTCAATAGTTAAATCCCCTTCGTCGTAAATCGAATAACCAAGTCTCTCAAGTCGTTCAGTTACCCCCGCATATCTGATAGCACTTGGTCCCATGTCTACGCCTCTTCTTGTTTGACCTAAATCCATGGGCACCCCAATAATTGTCACTTCTTTATTCATGATGTTTTCTCCTCTCCAATAATTACTTTCACAGTATAAAGAAATTGCAACATTGACTCAACTCGACATTATTTTAAATTTTTATACAGTTTAAATTATTAAAAACATAGATTTATTCTTGTATAAACGATTGCATAAACGCTATTTCAATGCATAACAAAACATTTTTTTCCTTTTAAGTGCGTATTTTTGTAAAAAATTACTAAACAAAATATTAAAACTGTTCTTTTTTTATAGTTTTTTCCGAAAATTTTGACGGTAATTTTATCTATAAATGCAATATGTTAATAAATATTTTCCAAAATCATTCAATTATTCTTCTTTTTTACGGCAAAAAAAAGCCTTACTACAATAGTAATAAGGCTTTTCAATTGCCTATTTTAATAATCGCACAATACTATTCAAACAGGTTTCTTTATAAAATTTATGTTGTTCTTCTAAATCGCAGGTTAACCACTGAATTAATGAACCATCAATCATTGCCCTCATCATTTTTGCATAGGTTAAGGAATCAATGTCTGAACTAAAGACACCTTCTCTTTTTCCTAATTCAATAATTTCTTGTCCAATTCCCCAACAATTCTCATAAAATTTTAAGTTAATTCTTTTGTACTCTTCATTGCTATTTGCCTGAGCTAAAAAGTCTAAATAAACCCTGTAAAATTTTTTATTTTCTATAGGCGATACAAATACAGCATTTAAGTAGGCATGAAGCTTGTCTATAGCTGTTTGATGCTTGCCTATTTCCTGTATTTCATAGCTGTAGATTTTGTTCGTAGTGGATTCAAGTAATTCTAATAAAATGTTTTGTTTGCTTGTAAAGTAGTAATGAACTACCCCTTTTGAGACACTGGCATGATTGGCTATGTCTTGTAGTGTAACCTTATCATAACCTAATTGTGAAACAGCGTTAAAGGCTGCTTTCATAATCTGTTTTTTACGTTCTTCCTCTTTCTTTTTCATAGGAGCCTCCGATGACTTGATAGAAGTTATTATACATGAAGAGTAGCAACAATCCAATTTTATGTTGACCGGTCAGAATAATTTTGATACTGTTTAATGGAATAAAATTGTAGGGGGACGTTTACGATGACGGCAGAAAATTTTAGTGCGTTAGTAGTCAATAAAGATGATGCATTTACAGTGAAAGTGAACAAGTTAACTTTAGAAGATCTACCAAAGGGTGAGGTATTAATTAAAGTTAGTTATTCAGGTATTAATTATAAAGATAGTCTTGCCTCTATTCCTGATGGTAAAATCGTTACGTCTTATCCTTTTGTTCCTGGCATTGATTTAGCTGGGACTGTTGTTTCTTCTGAGGATTCTCGCTTTAAAATTGGTGACGAGGTCATTGCGACTAGCTATGAAATAGGTGTTTCCCATTTTGGTGGCTTTAGTGAATATGCCCGCATCCCAGCGCAATGGATTGTACCGCTTCCAAAAGGACTTTCCCTTAAAGAGGCTATGGTAATTGGTACTGCAGGATTTACAGCTGCATTATCTGTTCAAAAGTTAGAGGAAAATGGTATTCATCCTGAAAAGGGGAAAATTCTTGTGACAGGGGCTACAGGAGGTGTAGGTAGCTTTGCTGTATCTATTCTTTCAACACTGGGTTATCAAGTTGAAGCGAGCACAGGAAAAGAATCTGAACATGAATATTTACAATCACTCGGGGCTACTACAATAGTAAATCGTGAAGAGGTTTATGATGGAAAAATTAAAGCATTAGGCAAACAAAAATGGGCTGCTGCTGTTGATTCTGTTGGTGGAGAGCCACTTGCCTCATTATTAAGCCAAATTCAATATGGTGGGGCTGTTGCATGTAGTGGTTTAACGGCAGGTACACAGCTTCCTACAAGTGTATTTCCCTTCATTTTAAGAGGCGTGAGTTTACTTGGAATTGATTCTGTTTATTGCCCAATGGACATTCGATTGAACATTTGGCATCGACTAGCGACTGATTTCAAACCAGCAAACCTTAATGATTTTATTCAGCAAGAGGTAACACTACAACAACTTCCTGATGTTTTACCTATTTTACTGAAGGGTCAAGCAAGAGGTAGAATCCTTGTTGCATTATAAGGAGTTTAATTAAGCTTCCTTCTTTATTCTATTTCCCAGAAAATAATTCTAGATGGCAAATAACAACATACAGCTACTACGCAAAGCGAGCGTGGTAGCTTTTTTTATTGTTGACATCTCCCTGACATAAAAGCGCTTTATAGTAGCTCATGAACAACCCACTTGTTTCCTTTAGACAAATTTAGGCAACAAAGCTTGTCTAAATTTGTACTAACAAGCATACCAATAGAGTATGTAGGCAGTATTCCGGGAATTCAATACTATAATTAATACTTTGGAGATGATCGTATGAAGCGAGCACATATTAATGAATTAGCTATTACACGGGCTTTAGCCATTCTAGCTGTTCTTCTTATTCATTCTACTAGTACACCTGTAACGGCTTTATCTAGTGACTCAAAATTATATCCATTTTATGTATTTTTCAATATCTCCACTAAATTCGCTGTCCCTGCTTTTATTTTTTTAAGTGGCTTTGTATTATTTTACAATTATATACAAAAGGATTTAACAAAGGAGCTTATCATTCATTTTTATAAAAAAAGAGTGACCCAAATACTCATTCCTTATCTCTTTTTTTCTATTTTTTATTATGCAGCGATGCAATTTTATGTGACACATGATTTAGTAGACACATGGCGTTCTCTATTTAGTATCGAATTTCTAGAAAAACTTTTATTAGGCAAAGCGTATACGCATCTATACTATATTTTTATTATTGTTCAATTCTATCTTATGTTCCCATTATTCCTATATATTTTAAAGAAAAAACCAGCACTATCTCCTTATTTAATTTGGATTGGGTTCGTTCTTCAATGGGTCTTTATTCTATTAAACGCTGAGTTATGGCAGTATCCCTATAGAGGGAGTATCGCTTTTTCCTATCTCTTTTATTTCTTAGCAGGGGCATTTTTAGGAATTTATTTTGAAAAATACAAAGGATGGCTTCAACTAAAAAAAGAAAATTTTCCTATCAAGATACTTTTTGTGTGGTGCATATGGCTAATTTCTACTATATATAATGTTTATTTATATTACTTTGTTTATACATCACAAACCTATATAGTGAACAGCACAATATTTGAGCTAGTTTTTCAGCTACAATCTTTAACAGCCTGTATTGTCTTATTACAGCTTTCTTTCTGGATCTATGATAAATGGAACCATGCTTTTGTAAATGGCTTAATCAATCTAGGAACAGTATCATTTGGCGTCTATCTATTGCATCCATTTTTCCTTTTCCTTTATAGACAATTAAGTACTGGTGGTAATAGTATAATCTATCACCTATGGAGCATTGGTGGCTTTATCTTTGCTCTATTCGTCACATGGATGGTCGTGCTATTGATGGGCAGATTCTTTAAATATCATTGGATTGCCTTTGGACCTATCCCGAGCAAATTCCCTTACAAATAGCCGTTCAATATACACAGCCAGTCGTCGATTTGTTTCCGTCAACTGGCTGTGTATATTTAGTTGAGAACCTGTTATTTTGTGCTTACCGTTACTGAAATACTAATGTTTCTTCTGAGGTGCATTATTAAATAAGAAGAAACTAATTAAAAAGGCCCTGTGGAAATCTACCAAGGGGTTTCATAGTGTTAAAAAACAATCAATAAAATTTTTGTAAAAAGTGAAAATGAATTTCCGTTGCAGGCTACTTACTTTCCTGTGGGCGAGCGCCGAATTGCTTCCTCCGATACCACTCCGTTTAGCGTTTTGCCTGTCTTGCTATCCCACGGGAGTCAAGTAGCCCTCCCCTCCCCCACAAAAGTGTTACCTTATTAGCAAAGGTTTGCAAATAAAGTGAAGGTTTATGAAGAGGTGTTGTCACGCATCACTTCTCTACATTGAAAATAAAAACCTATCCTTTTTCTAATCATGCAAATCATGGGCTATTTTGATCACTACTGCTAGTATGAAAAATAAGGAAAAAACACTTTTGCAGAATGGTTGATTGGAGTGGAGCCAGCGTCACTCCTAGGGGATTTAGCGTCTCAGAGGAGACCCTGGAGCGAACACAGCGGCTCATCGGACGCCCCCTGGAAAGGACCGCTGGCGGAACGGAAATCAACCTCTCGCAGGTCTTTCTTTCCTATTAGCATGATCTTATTTAAACACTAAAAAAGCCCTGTGGAAATCTCCACAGGGCTTTTCAATGAACGATTTAATTATTTTGCAATAGAACCGTCTTTTACTTTGTTGTTATTAGCATCAACTAGGTTTGTTGATTTGAATTCAACTACAATGCTGTCAGTTAATGCATAGTCAGCTTTAGTTGTCGCAGTAAGTTTACCACCAGCTACTGTAATAGAAGCAAGTTCTACAGTTGATCCTGCAATTTTAACAGTAACACCTGTTGGAGCAGCTTGATCAGCAATATTTTCAGAGAAATCTACTGTAAATGTTTTGCTATCTACTGCAGTTACTTTAGTAGCAACAGGAACAATATTTTCTTTAAGTGCTACTTGAGTTGTCACTTTTCCACCTTTAAGCGTGTTACCTTTTGTATCTACTACATTGCTAGCTTCAAGTACATAATTACCATTAGCTGTGATAGAACCTTCTGGTAAAGTGAATCTTACTTTCTTAGTACCATCTACAAACTGAAGTTGCGTACCTGCAGGAAGTTCTTTTCCTCCAAGTGTGTAGTTAGCAGCATTTGTAGCTGTTGCAGTCACATCTTTAGCATACTCAACTGTGAATACGTTATTGTCAGTTACAACAACTGGAGTAGCGCCGAATACTAATGAATCTGTTGGTGTTTCAGGTGTAGCTTCAAATACGCCTGTTGTTACATTGAAAGTAACAGTATCAGCAGTTACATTACCAGCTAAATCTGTTACTGCTTTAGCAGATAACTCGAAAGTGTATGTTGAATTGCTATCTAGATCAATGTCAACTTTTACAGTGTTTTTCTCTGCACCCTCGATTTTACCGTTACCATCTACATCGAAACCTGCATCTGCTTTTACTGCTGTTTCTTTTCCAGTAGTGTAAGCAATACCATTTTGTGTTTTAACAGTTAATTTTCCTTCTACTTTTACTGGCTCACTAAAAGTAAGGTATAATGCATCAACGTCTGTAGTAGCATTTACATCATCAGCTACTAACATTTTAGTAGCAGTAGAAACAAGTGTAGCAGGTGTTAAATCTTTTGAAAGAATAGCATTGAACTCAAATGCATCACCTACATTACCAGCTAAATCTTTTTGTCCTTCTACTTTAATGTTTGTATTAATGAATGTAGCTGTACCTAAAGCAGATTTAGCATCAATAGTGAATACAGTTTTATCCTCTGTATCTTTAATATCAGCATCTGTTAAATAGAATACAGTTGATCCTACTGTTACTTTTGCATATTCTTTAGTCTCTGCATCTGCATTAAGATTTTGTTTCATTAATTCTTCAGAGAAATCAAACGTAATTTCTGTACCATTCACTGCTGTAGAAACAGTTGGTTTTGAATTATCAACGTCTGCTTTCAAAACTGTGAAGTTAACTGCGATAGGATTTGCGATATTATTAGCGAAGTCAGTTGCACCAACAATGTCTACTTTGTAAGATTGTTCTGCTGTTAATCCAGTAATTGTTAATTTCTTACCAGATAAAGTATAGCGATCTTTTGATAGTTCTGTACCATTTAAGCTGATTGTTCCTTCACTTTGTACAGGCTCGTCGAAAGTGATAACAGCTGTAGTACCTTTAGCTTCTACAGAATTAACACTTACAGGAGTCGTATCTGCAAATGTGATTAATTTGTTGAACTCTTCAGTTAGAACTTTAGCATCCCCTTTTGTTTTAATTGGTTTTACAGTTACTTTACCATTTGTTAATTTTACCTCTTTATCAGTTGTTAACGTAACTGTCATACCGTCTTCAGATACTACTGCGTTAGTGATTGCTACACCTTCAACAGCATATTTTGTTGTGATTGCTGCATCTTTTGCATCAACAGCTGTGTTGAATTTCACTTCAAGTTCTTTTGCATTCAGTCCTTTTACAGCTTCTACAGCTGGTGTTACTTCTTGAACTGCGTCAATCGTACGTTTTACCATTGTAGCGAATTCTTCGCGGCTAATTTTATCTTGTGGTGCTAATAAAGAGCCTTTACCATTGATTACACCATTTTCTACAGCTGTTTCTAAGTAAGATACAGCCCATTTAGAAGCTTTAGAAGCATCTGCAAATTGGCTAAGATCTGCTTTACCTGTTAATTGGTAGCCCTGAACGATGACTTTAGCAGCTTGTTCTCTTGTTAATTGAGCTTTAGGCTCAAATTTACCATTGCCCATACCATCAAATAATTCTGGTGAAGTTGCAAGTACTGCATTATAGAACCAATCATTTTCACTAACATCAGAAAAATCTTCAGTACCAGTAGCTTTTAAATCTAATGCTTTTGATAAAATTTCAGCCGCTTCTGCACGAGTAAGTGTACCAGCTGGGTTGAAGTTTCCTTTTTCATCGCCTTGGATGTAGCCTTTATCAGTTAAAAATTGAACAGCTTCTTTTGCCCAAGATGAAATGCTAGCTGCATCTTGAAATTCCGCAGCTGATGCTACTGGTACGATTGCTGATGCTACAAGTGCTGCTGTAGCTGTAGTTGCGAAAAATTTACGACCTTTGTTTTGTTTTGTCATAGTATATTCCTCCAGAATTTTAATAAATTATATTATTCTGTGAGAACAATATTATCGCGCTATTTAATTATAAAATTATAAAAATATGTATAAATCGTTCCCACAAATAATAATTCAACCAATTATATGTAAAGCAATCTTCTAAATTTTTCATGATTAAATATCCCAATCAAACTGTAATTTGCTTTACAAGACAATAATATAACTTCATTACCAATAAATAAACGCTAAAAATAAGGTAATTTTAATACTGCATTGGTTATACAGGGAATCTTTTCATAAAAAATTTCTATAATTTAGAAATACTATAACCTTTAACGGCAAAAGTAGCTGTTTCAATTAAATTTACAAATAATTCCTTTTTTAATCTAATCCGATTTCATTATTTTTTCGATATAATGATATACAGAATCATAAATTTTTATCCTCCTGAAATTACATCTAGATTCTATTATCCATTTATGCCTCGTTAGAAATATTCAATTGAGTATCTGAATGCTTTGATTGCAAATTCTTCATTTACCACATTATCCTATCTTCCATAAAGAAATAGATTGCCTTAGCTGAATCTAATAATAAAAAGAAACGGATTGGGGAAATACTTATTTCCCCATCCGTTTTATAATTTTGATCATAAAAGCACAACAAGCAGTACTTACTTTGAAAGATCAAGACTTAATGAGATCTACTAACAACAGACCAAACCTGTTCAAACAAATGTAGATGGTCCCCCTGATTCCACCGTTCAGCAAAATAAGGATTATGGAAGTAAGTAAAAGCTACAATAACTGCCATCCCCTTATTTTCCCAACCACTAATTTCTTCAACTTTTTTAGCAAGATGCTGGAGATGATCTTTAATTAAATCTTTATTTGTTTCTATATAATTTGTATACAACAGAAACATTTTTTGATGATTTTGATACAGATTTCTTTTTGTGACGTGAAGAAGCCATAGCCAATCATGTAAAGCGATTTCCGCATCAACGCCTTTTTTAGGACTCCATTCAAACAAATCTTTAGAAGTATTATCCAACCACTTAAGGGCAAGCTTTTGGAGCAAATCGTCCTTATTCTTATAGTGTTTATAAAGCGCAGCATGTGTTACGCCTAGCATCTTTGCAATATCTGATAATGTTGTTTTATTTATACCTTTGCTTAAAATAATTGCTTCAGCCGTAGAAAAAATCTTCTCTTCTGAAAGAATAGCCATTAAATATACTCCTTTCGCTTCTCATAGTTACATTTTGTTGACAATGTAACTATAACATGTGTAATATACAATAACAAAGTTACAAAATCAAAAAATTGTAACTTTTAATAACGGATTGTGGAGGATGAATTTTATGGTGAAAGAAATGTATGAACGTGTTGCTTTGGTATTAGGCGGATCTGGAGGGATAGGACGTACTGTTGTAGCAAAATTAGTAGAGGAAGGTTATGCAGTTGGCGTTCACTTTTCTTCAAGTGAATCAAAGGCTAACGAATTAGTTGAAGAAATATTAGCTGATAAAGGACATGCTATAAGTGTGGGAGGTGATGTAGCAAATGAAATAGAAATGAATATGGCTTTTGACCAAGTAGAAACCGCTTTTGGTGGTATAGATGTCGTGATAAATACAGCAGGAATCATGTTACTTAGTCCAATTGCAGATTTGAATTTAAATGATTTAGATAAAATGCATCGCACAAACATCAGAGGTACATTTGTTATCTCACAATTAGCTGCACAACGAGTAAGGAGAGGTGGCTCCATAATTAATTTCTCAACCTCTGTCACTCGTAGCCAATTTCCAAACTATGGTGCTTATGTAGCAAGTAAAGCAGCTGTTGAATCTATTTCAATGATTCTAGCTCGTGAATTAAGAGGAAAAGATATAACTGTTAATGCAATAGCTCCTGGACCAACGGCAACACCTTTGTTCTTCCATGGAAAAGATGAAAAACAGATTCATAATTTAGCAAATGCTGTACCATTAGAAAGACTAGGAGAACCTAGGGATATTTCAGAAGTTGTTTCTTTTTTAGCAGGACCAGCACGTTGGGTAAATGGACAAGTAATCTTCGTAAATGGTGGTTTAGCTTAATAACGAATTGTTACCAAGGTAAATACCCCTTTAGATTAATCTAAAGGGGTAAGATAAAAAATCATCTATCTCTTTTTGTTATTCTGGTAATGCCTACATGACCTTAGGCTCCACAAGCATAATATGGCATTCCTTTTCAGCAAAGGGCATGTGTTCCGCTCCTCCAGGAACAATAAACATCTCACCTTTGGATATTTTCACCTGACCATCCCGAAAAGCAATAAACATCTCCCCTTCGAGCACAATAAATACCTTATCAGCCCCTTGATGTTCATGCCATATAAAATCCCCAGCAATCTTCACCACTTTGAATTGAAAATCGTGTATTTCACCAATAACTTTCGGTGACCAAAGCTCCTTTAATTCGGATAATTTCTCATTTATATTGATAACTTGATCTTGCATATTCATCTCTCCTTATTTACTTTTGGAAAAGGTTTTTCCTATTATTCGTCCTTTTGTAAGGCTTCTGTTATATTTTGCAAAGCGTACTCGATAGCTAATGGACCTCCTGTAATAGCGGAAGTATCCATTAAATGAATATTACCTTTTTTTACGGCATTCATATTATTCCAGACATTGCTTTGATTTAACTCACTCATTAATGCTTCCTTTTTTGTAATATCACCGATAAGGAAAATATGGTCTGCTTGAATAGTTGAGATGCCTTCAAATGCAGCGAATTGATTATTATTCCCCTTAAATGTATGATCTGGTGTTAGACCCAAACCCTTTTCTTTATCGAAAGCAAGTGTATAAACAGGGTTATCTTCACCAAGAACATTAAACGTTTTTCCGTCCCAAGACAAAATAAGCGCTACAGACTCTCCTTGAATTGACTTTAATGCTTCACGTCCTGTTGAGATATCTTTCATCATTTTATCAATTACTTTTTCCGCCTCATCGTCTTTTCCGATAATCTCGGCTACTGTACGAAGTCCATATTGCCAGTCTTCGTAGATGTCCTGTGATTGCAACGTAATGACTGGGGCGATTTTTTCTAGGGATTCATACAATTTTTCATGATGTTCTGTTGCTAAAATATAATCAGGACCAATCGATAGCGTTTTTTCAATACTAGGAGACAATTTATCGCCTAATTCCTCTGTTGAATCTAGCTTACCGTTTAAATAAGACAAAGTGGATAAATATTCTTTATCAGTAGAAGCTGTAGGTGGCTCACCTAATGCAACTAAAATTTCAGGGTAAAAATACCATAATGAAACAATTTTTTCTGGTTTTTTCTCGATTACAAATTCCTTACCTAGGGCATCTTTAATGGTTCTAGGCCACGCAGTTTCTTCTACATTAGCTGCTGATGAAGATATGTCTTCTGTAGTTAACCCCTTACTTTCAGCAGGCGATTTATGACAACCTCCCAATATACCTGCTAGTAGTAGCATTAAAAATAGCAGTCCATTAATCTTTTGCATTGAAATTCCTCCAACATAAAATCTCTGATATACACTTAGTATAGTAAAGTCATGTTTGGCGGAGAATGGATGCTTGGTGAACTTAGCATGGATTATTGATGAACTTATCTCGATATTCAGTAGGAGAGATACCATATTGCTTCTTGAATACTCTACTAAAATAAAAGGGGTCAGTAATTCCCACCGTTTCTGCAATTTGTTGTACAGGCACATCACTTGTAAATAGCATTTTTTGAGCCATGTTTATACGATAGTTTAATAAATATTCTGCTGGACCCATCCCTGCATGCTTTCTAAATATATAAGATAGTCGATTTCGATTAACGTTATATTGTTCGGCAAGAGAGGTAATGGAAAGGCTTTGATAATAGTTTTCATGAATATAAGTAGTTATTCGTTCGAATAGAGTGTGTGACGCACAGCTATTTTGTCGATTAGCCACACATAATAATGCTTCATTCAGTACATCACGAAATAGCATTTCTGTCTGAAACATTGATATACCTCCACTCTGATTATTTACATGCCATAGACGCATAATTAACTCGATTAGACGAGGAGATTGTCCTATCGGTAATTCAAAATGCTGATGTGAAAAGCTTGTCTCTGCTAAATTCTCCGTACATATCCTGTACAAAACCAGAATATATTCCCAATTTGCATCATCAAAATTTTTTTGATTTAGTTTCATTTTCGCTCCCCCGTGTACAACTTTTCCTGGTGAAAAGATGTAAGGGGTTCCATTAAATTGAAATTCTATTTTTCCAGAAAGGGGAAAAACAAATCCTGGAAAAGAATCTGTATAATCAGCGAAAGGTACACCTGTATTTCTAGAATATCGATAGATTCCTTTTACTTGGAAAGGAGTGTTTGCTAAATGCTCTGCAAGCTGATTTACGTCGATTTTCATACTTATATACCTCATTTCAATAATAATTCGTTTGGAAAACCAATATTTGTCATGCAGCAAACTGCACTACCACAATAAGTTACTGCTTTTTCAAGGTGTAGTCCTCGGTAGTTGGGTTGAATTATAGTTTTCATCTTATTCATTACCAAAATATAAAAAGGTAGTGATGACGGCTCTCGCCTATCTCTACCTTATCGATAACGATTATCATTGTCAATTAAGTTGAAGCCTCCCTCTTATACCCAAAGATCCATCAACCTCACTCATTTCATTTCTCTATCTTTTATCCTCTTCCTAAAAGCAATTTCTTGCAAATCATCTCTATTTCTTGTGAAAAAGATTTTATTTGGAAGGCTTCTGAAAGCCTTTGATTCTCAGATAAAGCTACTACTTGTAACAATTTTTCTTCATAAGTTTGTACAAAATGATCAAGCGTCGGACTGGTTACTTTCAGGACTTTCGCAATAGGGAGACTTGAAACTATACCTTTGCTCAACATTATAGATTGAAGTATCAATTTTGTAATCAACACTTCGATGAACGTCGAAATGTTTATATTTTACAATGAGTCTGACAGTGAAAACATTTATGGGAGGAACCAAAAATGAAAATAATGAAACAAATGCCAAATACAAAAATAATAAATCCTAAAATTTTATATTATGGATTTCCTGTAATTTTACTAAGTACGTTAAATGAGGATGGAACAGTAAATATTAGCCCTTTATCTTCTTCTTGGGTATTAGGAGACTGCATTATCTTAGGGATTGGTCTTGGAGGAAAGGCAATTGAAAACTTAGAACATCATCCTGAATGTGTCATAAATATCCCAGACCCCTCTCTCTGGGAAAACGTGGAACAGTTAGCTCCTTACACAGGAAAAAATCCAGTTCCAGATTTTAAGAAACAGATCGGTTTTACATTTAGAAAAGAGAAATGTGATATTAGTTGCTTAACACCTATTGGGTCTACAACGGTTATTCCTACTCGAATTATGGAGTGTCCTATTCAAATCGAAGCAAAGGTAAAACATATACGTATTCCAGATTATTCTCCTAATTTTGCTATCGTTGAGACCCAAACGACACAAGTACATGCCCACGAAGAAATAATTATTGACGAAAATCATATTGATCCAAATAAATGGAGTCCACTAATTTATAATTTTCGTCATTATTTTGGTTTGGGTAGCAACCTTGGTAATAACTTCCGCTCTGAGATCTAAACATTGGGATTAAAACATATGGTTCACAAAAAAAGACCAGGTTCTCATTTGAGCGCCTGGTTATTTGTTAATAATTAGGTCTATAATAATATGCTTGCTGCTCATACGCACTAAATACTTCACTATTAAGCAATACAATAATTAAATCTGTTTTTTTCCATTTAGAAATGAAAAATCTTTCTTAGAACATTCACTTTATCTCTTTCATAAATTCTCTAAAGTCTTCAACGATTTCTTTTGCTTTTGTACGATATAAGAAATGATCCCCTTCAAATGTCATCACTTTCCCATGGACAGAATTAGCTATTTGTTTTTTATGCTCTGGTACCCATCTGTCCGTTACTGGATGCTTCTCTTGTATAAACAAAATAACTGGAAGATTTTTAGGGAATATTAAACTTTCAGCCGCTTTAAAGTTAGCATACATCATTTCAGCTTCATTTAACTGGCTGAGATTATACATATTTTTGTGCTTAAGAATTTTCAGTTGTTCTTTTGTTTTCTCATCATAGGGTAGTTCGACATATGGGTCATCACTAAGCTTCACCTGCAATCTAGCTAAACCTGATTTTTTTAGTAGTTTTAAAGTAGTTATTACTGAAGGTTCAATCTTTCTTTCACTTATTGTCGGAACACTACTATCCAGCCCGACAAATGCACTTACTTCGTTTGGATATTTGTTCACATAATCCAATCCGTAAAGGCCTGAAATGGAGTGACCCATTAGAATATAACGCTCAATTTGAAGGCGCTGTAATGCTTCATGGATTTCACTAACAATATTCTCAGTGCTTCTTTCTTTTTCGGTAAGAGCACTTAAACCATAACCAAAAGGCTCAATGACCACAACCTTGTAAAATGGAGATAATTCATCTACTAGTAGTTGAAAATCAAGTGCTGGTGCTGCTGTTCCATAACCAGGTAAGAGTACGACGGTTTCTTCTCCTTCTCCCTGGATAAAGACATTCATTTTTTTCCCCTCTACGGTGACAGACTGACCATAAGTTTCTAGTTTTCCTTGCTCCATTTTGCTACAAACAATATCAACAAGGAAAACAACCGCTAATAAAAGTAATATGGCTATAATTAAACCTACTACTATTCTACTTATAAAGGTTATCGTTTTTTTCATTATTTTGGCACGAGGGTATAGAACAGCAAGCGATAACTGTGTTTTCCTTTCTTCTCGTGCCACACCTCCCTTTCATACTTTCTTCTCCCTATCAATCTATCTCGGCTACTTTCATAAACCGCTAAGGATAGCTTATACAATGAAGGTGTACTGCCTATGACAACAATATGAACAGCGTATGAACAAAAAAATAGTACGTCATTCAATAAATACAGAAAGGACCTAATGATTCTTTTGCTATGACATTGCTTAATTGACATGAAAAAAAGGATCTTCAAATCGAAGATCCTTTTGCTACTTTGTCAGATTTTCTGTATTTAGCTTTTACATTTTTTAATAATCCATCTTTATCAAGCAAAGTTGGTAAACTGATACCGATAACGATTATGACAATACCTGCTATTTGCAAAGTTGTAACCGTTTCGCTTAAGAGGATAACTGATACCATCACCGCGATTGGCAATTCAACAGCACTCAATATGGATGACATACCTAATCCCACTTTAGGCACTGCAATTGTGAATAAGAAAACTGGTATAATCATGCCAAATAACCCCAATGCTAAACCATAAATCCACAGTCCTTCGTTAAACAAAGTGCCATTCCAAATAATTTCTGGAGACTGAAAAGCCGCAGTCGTCATGAAAGCGAAGAAAGAAACCAATACTAAGCGATTAGAGGTTGTCATACTTGCGGTTGTCTTTCCGTTTACATATAAAAATAAGGAGTAACAAAGAGCAGCTGCTAAACCCCATAACCACCCTTGAAAAGGTATTTGAGACAAATCAACATCAATTATGCCTGCAGCTGGTATGGTTCCAGCTACTAATATAATTAAAGAGATGAATTCAATTCTACTTGGAAATTGCCGTTTTGTGATACAAGAAATCAGCATACCAATCCATGTAAATTGGAACAGTAATACTACTGCCAAGGAAGCAGGCAAAAAGTTTAAAGAATGACCATATAAAATATTTGTTAACCCTGTTAACATGCCTGCAAACAGAAGGATTTTAACGCCTTTAAAGCTAAAATTTGATCTATTTGTAACTAAGGAAATACATACTGCTATACAAAAGCCGATAAAAAACTGACTTGTAACTGCCTCAGATACAGAAAAGCCACTACGCATTGCCAGTTTTATAATAGTTGAAACGATACCAAAACTACTAGCTGCAATCACTACTAATAGGGGATAAAGGTACATCTTGATTATTCACTTCCCTCTCAAAACTTGTCTATTGATGAAATTTTGTTTATGATTTTGAGATGTCGAAAAAAATCATAATCTCCAATATATATCACAGATTGTTATTTTACAATCTTTTTTTCGTTAATAATGAATCCTCTCGTAGAGGAAAACCTAATTTTTAAAAATGATAAAAAAGCCAAAACCCACATGTATCAAGGGTTTGGCTTTTATCTTTGTATTTCATTAATAAAGAATGTTAAATTGAATGTTTTTTCTCAATTTCCTTCAGCATAAATCTTATACTGTAATAATCCAATCAAAAAAAACACCCCCTTCTATAAAGAACATAGAAGTGAGATGTTTTTAATGTTCACTAATAGTATTAGAATGGCCGCAAACGTTTAGCGTGACTCTTTTGGCGGTTGGCATACATCACATTTTCGTTGGTTTTTATTTTTAAATTTCGTAAATGTTTTTTCAAAGTTAGTACCACATGCACATTTAAATAGTAGCTTTTGAGAAAAACCATGGTATTCAGTCGTTAGCAACTTACTTTCTGAATTGTTCTCAACAAATTTCTGAATTTCACCAATCGTCCAACGTTTATTCATTTCCTTACACCTCCATATTTAATCGTTCCGCGGAGGCTTTTCTTGGCATCCGTTAAAAAAAGAGCTTAAGTATCTTAAGTGCCTCATTATAACATGAGCTGGCTCACAATAAAACAGAAGTTTTACAAGCGTTGGAAGGCTGTACTCTTGCCTGTTACGGTTCGAGCGAGCCTCTAAACATTTGGTTTTCTAAGGAAATTTCATCTTTAATCATTATTTTTAAGATTCAAAGCTTTTGAATCTGCTCTTTAATATCCACCGTGCATAATCCTCCGTGATAACAAATCACCGATTCAATGTCTAGGTCTACATATTTTTTTAAAGATTGTTGAGCAACCTCTATATCTAAAGTGGTTGGAACATGAATCCCTCCCAGTGTACCATTTACACTATACATCGAATCGCCGGCAACAAGCGTTTTACTTTGCTTCAAATATAAACTAATATGGCCAGGCGTATGTCCTGGCGTATGGATAACTCGTATTCCTTCACAATATGGTAGTTCTTGACCGTCTTTCAAGGTCTCATCCACTTTCCCCTTGGGTGGATTCTCTATGTGCCCGTCTTTCAAAAGCGGTAAATCCCCCTGAATATAAGGCTTATCTAGTTCGTGCGCATAAATTTTTATATGACTACCGCAATTTTGCAATATTTCAGGAAGACTGCCTATATGATCGATATCCTGATGTGTCAAAATCACAACTTTTAATTGGTTGAACGACACGCCTACATCTTCCATTGCCTTACGTAAATCTTCCATTTGGCCTGAACATCCAGTATCAATTAAAACAGCCATCTCCTGATCCCATAAAAGCGTTGGATGAATGAAGGCTCCGTTAAATTTAAGCTCCAGAATCTCTACTCCCTTAGAAATTTTCATCATTTCTTCCCCTTTATGATTAAATTTTATTATTCTTTTATATCCTGAAGAACAGTCCTCTTCCGCCAAAACAACTCTCTCAATGTTTCAAAATTGACTAGAACCGTTCCAACAATAATCGTCAGAGTACCTATTCCTGTTAACCACGAAATATATTCATGATAGAAGGTAACACCTAATATAACGGCAATTACTGGTGAGATATACAGCCATGTGGACGGAAAAACAGGATTTGTTCGTGACACAAGCCAATAATAAATGCTGTGACCAATCATTGAACCAAAAATAATCAAATAAAAAAGAGAACCCATTGAAGCTGGACTTAAAAGATAATGAAGCTGAATGTTCTCAGTAAAAAGTGACAAAATGATTAATAAAATCCCTCCATGCATCATTTGTGCTGCATTTAAAGCAATTGGAGATGTTGTTCCAAATTTTTGGATGACATGCTTCGTATAAATTGTTCCAGATGCATAGAAAACTTCACCTAAAATAATAGCGAAACAACCAACCATCCAGAAGGGACTAATCTCAATTGCAAAACTAGGTAAGATTAAGAACGTAACACCAATGACTCCGACAACACAACCAATAAATGATTTTCGGTCTCCTTTTTGCTTCAATATAAATGTCTGAATAACAATAATCATCATTGGACCTGTAGCAGATAAGACAGCTGCGATTCCAGATGTCACATACTGTTCTGCCCAATATAATGTGGCAAACGTTCCAAAGGTTAAGGCCACTCCTGTAAAAAACATTTCTTTTCGAAATAATAACCGGATTGTCGTTTTTTCGCGCCAAACCATAAAACTAAATAGTAGTAAACCGGCAATGAAAAAACGAAGACCAGCTGATAAAAACGGAGGAACTCCTGCATCAACACCAACTTTAATTGCTAAAAATGTTGTCCCAAAAATCAAACACATAAAGAAATAATTAATCATTACCATATCAAACTCCTCCTCTTTTTCTATCATAAAAGAAGTAGGATAGAACAGATTAAAAAGGATAGAACAGATCAATTTGGTTCGTGGTACAATCGGTTTGAATAGGAGGAATCGATGTGGGCAAAGCAAATCAAAATGAAGATTATCTTTTTAAGAAAGTCTATGATGATGTACTGGACCGAATAGAGCGTAAAGAATGGAAAGAACATGAAAAGCTTCCCTCCGTCCGGCAATTAGCATCTGAAATGAATGTCCATCGGCTAACGGTATTAAAAGCTTATCAACTATTAAAACAGCATGACAAAGTTTATGTAAAAGATAAATCAGGCTATTTTGTCCAATCAATTGTAACAAAATATATTGAATGTTTAGATCAGGACAATCCCATTGTTTCAGCATACGTAAAAAAAAATCATTTATCCGAAATCCATCAGCCATCTGTTTCCTATCATTTTTCTCAGGCATTGATTGATCCCAATCTTTTGCCTAATCACTATTTTTCAAATTACGTGAAGGAAGTGTTTGACCTATATCCGAAAGTACTGGCAACCTACTCAACGGTGCAAGGTGATTTAGAGCTACGTGAGACACTGACCCAATATTTTATCAACCACTATAAAACACATTTGAGTGCAGATGAACTGTTAATAACGTCTGGCTCACAGCAAGCCATTCACTTAATTGCTCAAGCTTTTATTAAGCCAAGAGACGTCGTTTTATTTGAACGTCCAAGCTATAGTGCTGCAATTGATATTTTTAAAGCACAAGGAGCACAGATAGTTACGGTTGATATCCACCCTGAGGGCTACGATTTAGAACAGGTCGAATACTATATTAAAAAATACAAGCCACGCCTTTTTTATCTCAACCCTACCTTCCATAATCCAACTGGTTATACGATTTCTGTCGAGCAACGCAAAAGATTAGTGGAATTAGCTGAGTACTATCGGTTTCTAATAATAGAAGACGATGCCTATCACGACATTTATTTTGACCAAGCCCCACCACCTCCAATTTACACATTTGATAGTGTTGGGACAGTCATTTATATCCGAAGCTTTTGCAAATACATCTCTCCTGGTTTGAGAATTGCAACTGTTATTTGTCCATCATCATTAATCAAATCACTATTAACAGAAAAATCGCTAGCTGATAATGGCTCACCACTTCTCAATCAAAAAATTTTTCTCCATTACTTCTCCTCACTAAGATTGCAACAACATTTGGAGAAAATCCGGATTGCCCTACAGATTCGAAAGGAAATTATGGAGGAAGAGCTAGCTGTAACAGGCTGGCGATGGAACAGTCCAAAAGGCGGTCTAAATTTATGGGTACAGCTCCCAGACGATCTTCCAACTGAATTATTATTATCTAGAAGCATCGAACAATCGATCTCCTTTGTGCCAGGTCAAGTTTGTGATCCATTAAAACAACTATCCTCTTGGATACGTTTAAGCTATTCCTATGCAAACGAAAAACAGCTAAGAGAAGGAGTAAAAAAGTTGGTTACAGTGGCGCAATCACTTTCTAAGTGATCGGACTAGCGATTTAATTAAATCTATAAACGGTGGTATTCACAGCTTTATCAACCATTTCAATTATTTTTTCATCGGTGGCACGAATCGTAATAAGCGGTAGACATAGCAACAACAGGCAGACATATACACCTAACATATTCAGCTGTCTATTTGAATAATATGAAAAAAAGTTATACACCTAGCTCTTATCTGTTCAAAATAATTACAGCAAATCACAGCAAAAAATTGTTCTCGGTGTAGAACACAATTTTACCAAGGAATGATAAGAGTGCTTTCAGATTTGAGAAAGCCATATTAACTCTATATTCCAGTAAAAATAACAGCCAAATTAACTTTATTATTGAAGAGCGAGATTTAGAAAAATTTCTATTCTCATAACCTCCCTGTTGAATGATAGAATGTTTTTATACAGTGATAGAAGGAGGAGAAAGATATTGTCTAATCAAAATGAGTCTTCATTAGATAAGGAAAAGCAGCCTGATCCGAAAGTTAAAGTAGAAAGAAAAGAGGGGGAACCAACTGCTGCTTTCAAGGGGGCTTCCTGGGGCGCATTGTTAGTAGGTGTTACGGCATATTTTATAGGCTTGTTTAATGCAACGATGCAACTAAACGAAAAAGGATATTACCTAGCTGTTTTAGTATTTGGACTCTATTCAGCAATATCCTTACAAAAAGCAGTAAGAGATAAAGAAGAGGGAATACCAGTTACTAGTATTTATTATGGTATTAGCTGGGTTGCACTTATTGTATCTATTTCATTAATGGGCATTGGGTTGTATAATGCTGGGAGTATTGTTTTAAGCGAAAAAGGGTTCTATGGTATGTCATTTGTTCTAAGTTTATTTGCATCCATCACGGTTCAAAAGAATATTAGAGACACACAGAGAGCTAGAGAAAGAGATTAAGTTACTAAAAGAGTCGAGAAGTTCATTCTCGATTCCTTTTGTCATTTTTTCTTAAGCTCCATACGCCTCCAGACTATAAAAAAAGAAAAGAGCATGGCTGTCATCAGCCATACTCCTCTCAATTTTATTTTTCTCCGCTTATTTCGACTAAAATTTTAGATTGTGTTTTGTCATTTGTTAACGTTTTGAATCCTTTTTCAACAATCTCATCTAGGTCAATTTGACTTGTGATGATCCCTTGTGGATTTAGTTGACCAGCGCTCATTGCATCAATTGTTCTTTGGAAAATTGACGGTGTATAAACAATGGATGATAATACATTAACACCTGTGTTTGTAAGTTGCATTGGATTCCATTCGATTGGTCTTGCAAAAATCGAAACAATCATCATGTTACCACGAGGTTTTGTTACATCAATTGCTTGTTTAAAGGTAGGAGCAACTCCTGCCACCTCAAAGGATACATCAACCCCATCTGCAACAATCGCACGAACTGCTTGTACAGGATTTTCTTTACCTGAATTAATAGCATGGGTTGCACCTAATTCTTTTGCCTTTTCTAATCGATCATCGGATAAATCTAATACGATAACTTTACTAGCACCTGATGCTTTTGCAGCGATTACTGTTAATAATCCAATTGGTCCAGCTCCAAATACAGCAACAGAATCACCTAATGTAACCCCAGCATCTTTAACAGCTTGTACAGCAACAGCCATTGGTTCTACCAGTGCACCATCTTGTAATGTTAAGTTATCTGCTAAACGATGTATATTCGTTACAGGGACATTAACATATTCCGCAAATCCACCGTTTCCATGTAAACCAATAAAGTTAAATCCATCATAACGATCGACTTCTTCATGTTTATTTCTATATGTTAATGTAGGATTGATGACAACTCGGTCCCCAGCCTTAAAGTCAGTAACCTTAGAGCCAACTTCTTCGATGATACCAGCAAATTCATGTCCCATTGTAAGTGGGGCAACTTCACCTGTTAATTCAGCTTTTTCATTAACTGGTACGAAAACCGGACCTTCTTCGTATTCATGCAAATCACTTCCACAAATACCAGCCCACGCTACTTTTACTTTCACTTCTTCTTCTCTTAAAGCGCGTAATTCAACCTCTTCAACTCTAATATCTTTCACACCATGCCAAACTGCAGCTTTCATTTATGTTACCCCCATAAAATTATTTAAATTGGTACCATAAAATAACATCCTTAATAGCTACTCGTGCATGATCAAAATCCGACACTTCTATACACTTGATAAAAGTATTGATGGACATATGATAGGATTCAACTAGATTCATCTTCCATTTGGTTTGTGCAGCTACATTTGTAACAAATATTGTTTCTTTAAAGAATCGTAGCATAGCAATATTTCCTGTAACATCAAAAAACAATTGTAACAAGTGGGCAAACGAAACAACATATTCATAAATATTTTCAGCAGACTTTCTTTGTTTCATAGCTTCAAATCGAAATAATAGTTCATTTTGCAAATCGGCAGTCCATTTAGATTCACACTTGGTTAGTGCAATATCCAATAGATGATAAAGCGCTTCCAAATAATCCTTTAATTCCTGATCCGTTATAATCTTCACTCTTACACCTTTATGTTGTACTTTTTCAACTACACCATCTTTTTGTAAAAGATATAGAGCCTCACGGACAGGTGCATGACTTACTTGTAACTCCTTTGCAATTTCTGCCTCTATTAAGCGCTGACCTTGTTCATAGTAACCAGAAAATATGCGGAATAATAATCGTTCAGCTATTTGCTCAGAAATTGTTTTTTTTGAAATTGAATTTTCATCAAACCCCATTAAACCACTCCAATAAATTTATATCTTTTTATTTTAACATAGTTCAGTGTATAGGGTGATTAGCTAAAAGCGTTATATATTATGGATTATAGATTATCGATAATCTATAAAAGTATTTTAATCTATAAACTCATTTCTTTCAAATATCTTGTTTTGGGTAGGTAACTAAATAATATGAAGTACCTTTTAAGAGAAAATTTATAAATGCAAAAAAGATGGTGTTAAGTTGATCAGACCGGTATATGGAGATAATTTGCGATATGAGTTACTCAATAATAACCTATAAAAAATGCACACAAACTGCTAGTTATTGTCTAACAATTTGTATGCCTTTCATCTTAAAGTGATTTGTTATGAGTTGACGATGTATATCCCTGTTTCTTCCATTAACAACTGTTGCGCTATATGAACCACTAATCTTCTCTGTTGCAATTTATATGGGCTTACCAGCACTTTGCGTACCGAATGCAACCTTTTAATTATACTATTTCAAAAAGACTTAGGAATAACTCCTAAGCCGTAATCATGTTTCTTCTCATATGAAAAAGAGTCTGTACCCCTAGTCTCTATTCTCTATATAACTTACAATTTGATTGGCAACAGTTGATGTTAACAACGTAGATATATTACTTAAAACAATAATTGTTGCGTCACTTTGTATCAACCTTAAATAGGAGGAAGTAAAACCATTAATCCCGCCATGATGAAAAATGAGCGTATTATTCTTTTTTGTCTTAGTAATGTTCCATCCATATCCATGGCCAAAACGACCTGATGAAAGCATCTGAGTTGTTATATTTTTCGATAGTAAACAATTATTTTTTATTGCATCATCAAGTAATTGTAAATCTTCTACTGTAGAAAATAACCCACCAGCAGAATAGGTGTTAGACATATTGATGAAACTAGCATGATAAATATTATTTTTTTCTAACTCATAACCGCTTGCTTTATACTTTTGAATAGCCACGTTATAATCAAGTCCAGTATTTAACATAGATAGAGGCTGAAGAATCTTTTGTTTAAGAAACTCTTCATAACTTAAACCACTTGTCATTTCTATAATCTTACCTAATACAATGTATCCTGAATTAGAATAATTAAACTCTTTCCCTGGTATAGATTTGAATGAACAAGAAATAATCCAATTTATTAAATCATCTGGTGATTGTAGTTGATAAGATTTTAATAAAAAATCAGGTTGATCAGTAATATTACCAATGCCAGATGTATGCGTTAATAGATGTTCGATCATAATTTGGTTACCTTTTGGAAAATTAGGAATAAAATTATCCACAGTATTATGTAACTGTAACTTTTGCTCTTCAACTAGCATTAAAATTGCAATGGTAGTAAAGATTTTAGTTACAGATCCAATACGGAACTTTGTAATAGCTGTATTTGGTATATCCCATTCATAATTAGCTTTTCCAAATGATTCTTTATATATTGTTTCTCCTTGATCAACCACTAAGATATTTCCACTAAACCCCTCTTCTTTTGAGTTTAAAAATGAATGAATATATGATTTTAGCAAATATCAAGCACTCCTTATTTTGTACTATAAGTTACTTGAAATGTTATCCAATGGCATTTACCAACTTCCTCCTTTCGAACTTTACGAGATCTTAAAGCTCATTTCTAAGATTTCTGCGAATTTCCTTTTGCTTTAACTTTATTAATTCTATGATACTTTTACAGATTCTTTTAAGTGACTCATTTGATTTGTAAGTGAGTACGAAAATACTGCCACCTTCTATCATGCTAAAGACTAAATACGCCATTTCTGTAGCTTCCTCAGGGGGCCAATTTGATTGGATAAACTTTTCTCTTAATATCATGATAAGTTCTTCATAGGCATTCTTGCATGCTAAACGAAGTTGCTCACTCATATGCCAAGTTTCCAAAGAAATAAGTGCTAGTGGAATTCCATCATGTGCAATTTTTGGATTGAAACTTAAACATTGACCAAAAAAACACTCTAAAGCTTTAATTACATCATCATGCTGTGAAAATAAATTTCTCAACTCTTGAGCAGCAAAATCTTTTGTTCGATTAATTGCCTCTGTCGCTAATTGCTCCTTGCCTTCAGGAAAATAATAATAAAGCGAACCTTTTGGACAACCCGACTCTTTAATAATTTGATTTAATCCTGTAGCATGGTACCCTTGTTTTTGAAACAGTGTTGACGCGGTTGATAAAATTTTCATTTTACTTTCTTGATTTCTAGACATTTTCCCCTCCGAAATTATAACGACTGGTCTATATAATAAATTGTTAAGACGATAAAGTCAATAGAACTGATTATTGCTTCACCTTTACTCGTTTAATAGTTAATTCAACTTTCATTTTTAATGGCAAGCTCTAATTCCTCACCTTTTATGATTACTTGATCTACATCAGATAATTTATTTTAATTACCCATTAATTCAGACTGCTTTTCACAGGATCAAAATTTTTTAAAATCAGCACCATCTTTTTTTCTCTTCATATTCTATAGAATCAGAATATTGAGGGGGAAACGTATGGGGATTGAATTCACAGCTCTCCATTGGATTTACGTGGTTTTTATTGTGCTCATCATCGGATTTATGGTTAAACGTCGCGATACCACCCTCATTTGTGTAGTAGGCATCTTTATGCTAGCGATTGTTGCAACTGGTGATTTTACCTCGTCCATAAGTGGTGTGTTTAACAGCTTTATTTATGCCATAACTGAGCTGCTATCAACGATTCTTATTATTTCGATTATCGTGGCGATGAGTCGGGTCATGATGTCTTCAGGTATTAATGAGGTTATGGTGGCCCCTTTCACAAAGATCATTAAAACACCCGCACTCGCTTATTGGACGATTGGACTTTTAATGATGTTTATTTCTTGGTTTTTCTGGCCATCACCTGCAGTAGCGCTATTAGGAGCCGTGCTCTTGCCTGTTGCGATTCGGGCGGGCCTCCCAGCACTGGGGGTTGCCATGGCGATGAACTTATTTGGGCATGGTATTGCATTATCGAGTGATTTTGTCATTCAAGGGGCTCCAAAATTAACGGCTGATGCTGCTGGTATCCCTGTTGGAGATGTTGTTTCAGCCAGTATTCCGCTTGTTATCACAATGGGCGTTGTAACGACAATTGTTGCTTATATTTTTTTAAGACGTGATATGAAACGAGGAACGCTACTTTTAAATACTGGCAACAATGAGGAGGAGGATGGTGAACAAGAAACTGCGGAAAACTTACTGTCAATTGGGCAAAAACGATTCTTCGCCGTACTTATTCCTATTGCCTTTATCTTAGACGTTATCGCTATGTCAGTATTCAATTTAACGGGCGGCGATGCAACGGCTTTAATCGGTGGAACCTCTGTTTTTATTTTATTGTTGCTTAGTATGGTTGCTCATAAATCAGCGGGATTAGAAAAGACAACAAGTTATTTGATTCAAGGATTTCAATTCGGCTTTAAAGTCTTCGGACCCGTAATTCCAATTGCTGCTTTCTTCTATCTTGGAGATGCTGGCTTTACACAAATTCTTGGAGATCACCTCCCCGCTACTTCACACGGTATTGTCAATGATCTGGGTGTCGGTCTTGCAGCAATAGTTCCGTTAACAAAGGAAATTGCTGTTGTCACACTAGCAGTTGTTGGCGCTATTACGGGGTTAGATGGTTCGGGCTTCTCTGGAATTTCTTTAGCAGGTTCGGTTGGAAGTCTATTCGGGAATGCTATTGGTGATGGAACAGCAACTTTAACAGCTTTAGGGCAAATCACAGCGATTTGGGTTGGTGGTGGTACACTAATTCCTTGGGCATTAATCCCAGCAGCTGCTATTTGTAATGTCAGCCCATTTGAGCTGGCAAGACGAAATTTAATTCCTGTAGTCATTGGACTGATTGTGACAACGATAGTTGCTGTCTTTTTAATATAATTTAATAAAAATAGTAAGAGATGGTCACTAGGTTATTAGTAGCCATCTCTTTCACTCTCCGTATAATACTTTTGTAAAATGTCATAAAACATTTCTTTTAGTTGAGATTTTTTCATGCCTAAAATATAAGCCTCTATCAATAATTGCTCCACTTTCATAGCTATTTGGTGACATGAAATAGTCGTTGCTTTATTAGGATCTACGATAACAAATGCTCTAGACTGAGGCTTAATAGTGATGATCCCCTTTTTTTGAAGCTCTTTGTAGCTTTTATGAACTGTATGCAGATTGAGGTTTGTTTGTGCCGCTAGCTGGCGAATTGAAGGCAAATGGTCCCCCTTTTTTAAGCTTCCAGTCGCTATGGATAAAAGCAACTGCTGTGTGAGTTGTTGATAATATGGAATTTTGCTTCTTCGATTTACTTTTACATTCATTTGTCGAGGATTTCCTCCATATTAAAATTTCTTTTTGGCAATAAAATGATGCATGATAGCCATCATGAATAGTACAAGTAACAGTGTGACAATAATATTAAAGCTATACCATTTTTCTATGTCACCTGTCATTATTATCGTTGTAGCATACAAACTATTACTAGCTGGATTTATGACATCTAAGAATGGATGTAAACCAGCACAAAAACGACAAATAAATAAGACACCAATACTAATTAAAGCAATAAATGGTGTACTATTAAAAAATGTACTCATCATGGCAACAAATGTAATGATGAACAACAGCCAAATACAATAAAATGCTAAAGCTATCAATGCGCGCATTATCGGTACAGAGGTAAATAAATAAGATGTATAGCCAAGGGACATTGCATAGCCAAGCGAAATACATAGGACGGCTAAAATATAATGAGTAAGGAGTTTACTGTTTAAGTAGGATGTGATTGATACTGGCCTTGTTAAAATGAAGGCCATCATTCCATTCGCTTTTTCTCCTTGAATAATACCCATCGTTGCAATAGCAAGGATGATTATACCTAATTGATCAAATTGCGAATTAAGGGTTGAAGCAAGCACTTCTTCTCCCCCTGGCTTTGCCATTGTTGGATCAATTATAATCCCTTCTATACCACCCATTGATTGTAAAATAGCAGGCAAGAAATACATCATAATCGGCTGAGTTAAACCTAGGAGGATATAGACGATTGGTAGCCAAACGACTTTATATTCCTTTGTCATTTGATTCATTTCTTTTTTACTTAGTGCTATAAACGTATTCACTTCAAATTACACCACCAATTCTAAAAATATTTCTTCTAAGCTTTCTTGAAGGCCAAGATCAAACTTTGTAAATAGTACATTTGAATCCAATCCGTACTGTAGCAATCGATGGGCGTCCTCTTCCAAATGATTGACATATACTTTAAAACCATCCCCACAATTTTCGATTCTCTTTACATAAGGTAAATGTTCAATCGTTGTTAGCCACTTAACATCTTTCTTTTGAACCGCTAAAAAGATAGCTGAATCTTGATAGCGATTAAGTAACTCTAATTTTGTTGCATCTTCTATTTTGTAACCATTTTTAATGACCACAAAGCGCTCACAAACTTCCTCCGCATCGCCTAAAATATGTGTAGAAAGTAGTATGGTCGTTTCTTTTTTTATGTCTTTTAATAGATTCAGCACTTCACGTCTACCAATTGGATCTAGGGCTGAAACTGGTTCATCCATAATGATGAAAGCTGGCTTGTGTAATAAAGCTTGTGCGATTCCAAGACGCTGTTTCATACCTCCTGAAAATGTTCCAACATGAGCATGTGCCTCTTTTCCTAAGCCCACCTTTTCCAGAAGAATTGGGATGTCTTTTTGTAATTGATTTTTCGAAATACCCGAAAGTGTCCCCATAAAGGCTAAGGTTTCAGAGGCTGTCATCCACGAGAAGAAATTAGGGTACTGTGGTAAATAACCAATATGATTTTTCATCTTTGAAATTTTTTGCCCATCAAGTACAATGTCCCCTTCATCTGCATAAAGAATATCAGCAATGATCTGAATTAATGTAGATTTCCCTGCCCCGTTTGGTCCAATAAGTCCTACACATTCATTCGAATCTATAACCATTGAAAAACTACTTACTGCCGTTTTCTGTTTAAATTTTTTCGTAATATTATTAATTTCTAAGCGCATGTTTATTGACATCCTTTCTTCCCATCACGAAATATAGAACAGAACCAATTGTATTAAAGAACAAAATAATAATGGCCCACATTAGTATGTTTTCTCTGCTATCTCTATGTTTATATAAATCTATTAGTGCAACAGTGATAAGTAAAAAACCTACGAGTACAAATGGTAAAAGAATTGGTAGTATGTTTGCCCAATCAATTTGATTTAAGTCTTCAAAACCATAGTGTAATTTCATTTTTATAACCCCTTTCATTATCATTATCGATAATGATAACAAAAGAATGAAAAAATTTCATTACCTTTTTACTGTACATCTTTAAAAAAACGCTATAGTATATTTTTTGATAATGTTCTCAAATTGATAACATTTGAATGCTTCCCTTGATACTATCTCATTTTCTGGTAGGAGGATCGGTTTATGCGTAATAAAGCAGAGGTATTAATGCACCCTGTGAGAATGAAAATTTTACAAGCTCTGATGCACAATAAAGAAGAGGGTTTAAGCACATTGGAGATGATTTCTGTCATTAAAGATGTACCACAAGCCACTCTATATCGTCATATCCAAATTTTAGTCGATGAAAATATCATAAAAATTGTGAAAGAGCGAAAAGTTCGTTCTGTTACAGAGAAGTTTTATGCATTAAATGAAGGAGCAGCAAAACTTAGTAAGGAGGATTGGACTCAACTCACAACCAAGCAAAAATTAAATTATATTTCCTACTATCAATTGGCTTTACTATCTCAATATCAAAATTATTTGCATTCACTTGATGAAAAAGAAAGCACAACAGATTTAGCAACTTTTTCTTTAATCGACTTAACGTTAACGGACGATCAATTCAAAAACTTTGAAAATGAATTAAACGATTTATTAACTAAATACTATAATATGACCGATTCAAATAAAGGTTTGGAGACTAAAACAATTGCTTTAAATATTATTCCAAAGCCTTAGGTACTATTGACGTAAAGAAATGGAGAAGATTTATGAAAAAAGGAAAGTCACTAGAAAATATACGAAAATTAATTATGATCATTATTGGGGCAGTTATAGCTGCATACGGACTAGAGGCCGTGTTAATTCCGAATGCTGTCATTGATGGCGGTGTAACAGGTCTTAGTATTATGGGTGCGCACCTCTTTGGTATCCCGTTAGGCGTACTGCTGTTTGTATTAAATATTCCGTTCATTTATATCGGCTACAAGCAAGTTGGAAAAACCTTTGCCTTAATGAGTAGCGCTGGTATTGCAGCATTATCGATTTCTACAGTGCTTTTACATGACGTCAAAACCATTTTAGGCCCAAATGATCCCCTCCTAATTGTCTTATCTGGTGGTATGCTCCTTGGTGTGGGTATTGGAATTGTCCTACGAAATGGTGGCGCTTTAGATGGCTCAGAGGTTTTAGCTGTACTATTATCTCGTAAAATTCCATTTTCAGTCGGCGATATTATATTATTTATCAATGCCTTTATTTTCTTAGGGGCAAGCTTTATCTTTGGCTTAGAGAGTGCTCTCTACTCAGCGTTAACTTACTATATTGCCAAAAATGTTATCGATATTATCCAAGTTGGTTTAGAAAAATCAAAAGAAGTTCGTGTTGTTAGTGGAAAATCCGAGGAGATTGGAGACGCTATCCAAGCCCGCTTAGGACGTGGTGTTACCTATACACATGGACGTGGTGGTTTCTCCAATGAACCAACAGAAATCTTAAACTGTGTCATTAACCGTATGGAAGAAAATAAATTAGTTTCGATTATTAAAGACATCGACGAAGGCGCTTTTGTAGTCATTTCTGATGTGTCAGAAGTTCGTGGTGGTAACTTTAAGAAACGAGATATCCATTAATTTCAAAGTAAGTAAGGCGCACTATGCCTTACTTACTTTTTTTAGTTGCTTCTATCATATTTTACGCCTCCTATTAAACATAATCCTCCCAGCATTACTACTAAGGAAGCCCCAACTAAGGCATACTGATAGCTATTTGTGTAACTTGCAAGTGTGCCTGCAATGGATGGACCAATCATTTGTCCGAGCGCATAGCCAGCCGTTAAATAACCTATCATTTGATGACTATTAACTGGTGCAAGTTTCCTCGCTAATGTTGTACAAACAGTTGTAATTCCCATAAAGGTTGCCCCAAAAATGAAGGCACTAGCATACAGGGTCATCGAATTTGTAGCTAGCGCAGGTAAAACAATACCTAAAGCTTGCAGTAGCATAGAGATGAGTAAAATTTTCACATAGCCATAACGCTGTGCTAGCTTAGACCAAACGATACATGAGGGAATTGCTGCAACACCCACAACAAACCATACAAAGGCTGCATCTCCATGAAAGCTTGTCGACTCCTGTGCAATTGATACAATAAATGTGCCTGTGACAATGTAGCCAAGCCCCTCTAAGCTATAAGCGATGATTAACCATTTCATCCAAGACTGAGGAGGCGTTTTCTGTGAAATTACCTGGCTTTCCACTAGTTGTTTACTTGGTGTAATAGGCTTAATGAATAGTACAATCAAGACAAACAATACAATACTAAATAAAGCTAATACGATCCAAGTTCCATTCCAATGGAAAACAGCTTGGATTGGTGAAACAATTACCGCACTTAATGCAATCCCTATTCCCACCCCACTATAGAACAGCCCCGATAGATGCATATGACTACTGCTGGCTAACTGGTCTAGTATAAGGCTTGTTATAACAACAAAAATAAAAGCACTCACAACACCCGAGATAAATCGTAATAAATACCAAATGATGATTACATTTGTAAAGCCCATGAAGGCTGTTGTTAAAATGCTGATAACAAGGGTAATTTGCAAAAAGAGAATACGTTTATTCCCTATTGGTAAACGACCTGCCACCCAGGCTCCAACCAAATAACCTAAGTAATTACTCGTTGCTAAGTAACCTGCTGTTGCCCGGCTAAATTCAAAAGCTTCTTGCATATAAGGTAAAATAACCGTATACGAAAAACGGCCGATGCCCATAGCAATAACTAAAGCAAAAATGCCCCCGATTAAATAGCGTACGGTTTGCTTGTGCATATCATCACTCCTTCTATTTCACTATATCGAATATCTAGGTATCAAAAATAGATCTAATTCTTTATAATAAGTATCAATAAAATTGATAGCTGGAGGGCATATGAATATTAATGATTTAACGATTTTTCGAACAGTCGTCCAAACAGGTAGCTTTTCTAAAGCTGCCACAGCACTTAATTACACACAATCCAACATCTCTATGAAAATACAAAGTCTTGAGGCACTCTACGAAACAACCTTTTTTTATCGTGGACATCGAGGGATACGGTTAACATCAAAAGGAGAACAATTCTACGAGTTAGTCCTAAAAATGCTTCATCTCTATGAAAAAACCTTTGAGATCATACATGAAACGGAGGAACAACGAGGCGTTTTACGAATTGGTTCGATGGAAACAACTGCTGCATTACATTTACCAACTCTGTTAAGCACATTTCATCAAGCACATGAACAAGTGGATATCACCATATTAACAAGCCCTTCTCAGTACAATATTGAACGGGTAGAAAACTATGAACTAGATGGCGCATTTGTTACCGGACCTGTTTATAAAGAAAATATAATGATGAAAGAGTTTGTCTGTGAAGAGCTTGTTATTCTCACTTCTAGCAAGCATAAACCTATTAAGCATCTACAGGATTTAGAGGGAAGCACTGTGATTACATTCCGCCACGGCTGTTCCTATCGAGCCATCTTGGAACATTGGTTACATGAAGAAGGGGTTCGACCACAAAATCGAATGGAGCTTGGTACGCTTGACGGTATTATTGGCTGTGTTGCTGCTGGGTTAGGTATTACCTTACTACCACTTGCCATTGCGGAAAAATATATGGCAACACAAGCATTAACATTGCACAAGATAAAGAACAAGCAAGCACATATTCCTACATGGTTTATTTATCGTAAGGACGAAGTACAATCCCCCATCCTAACTTATTTTTTAGAAGCCATAGAAGCTTATGACTATCCGACAGTTTGAGGGTTCTATCCGTCAGTTTTGAAATTCTATCCTTCCCCTAATAAAAAAGCTGTTCAGCAGATTATCTCCACTGAACAGCTTATTATTAGGCAATAACGGTTTCCGCTATGTTAGAAGCATGATCACCAATTCTTTCTAAATTACTCACAATATCCGCAAATACAATACCTGCTGAACCTGAGCAAACTCCTTCATTTAATCGCTTAATATGCAATTTACGTAAACGTCTCTCCATATTATCAATTTCATTTTCTTTTTCTATCACTTGCTGTGCTAAGGAAAGATCACGCTTATCAAGGGATTCAATAGACATTTTCACAGTTTCTAATGTAAAAACAAACATATCTTCTAACTCCTGCATCGCTTGTTGACTTAAACGAACGCGATTACTATCCTTGTATTGCAGAAGCTCAATTATATTTTCTACATGATCACCAATTCGTTCGATATCCCGAATATTTTCAAATAAAGCATGATGCACTTGGGAATCATGGGTTGATAGAGATTGTTTTGATAGCTCCACTAAATATTCCGTTGATTTGCGGTCTAAATTATTAATGGCTTCCTCCAATTGACCGACCTTGCCGATTAACTTAGCATCATCCGTTTTCAAAATCGTTAACGTTTCTTCTAGACCTTGAATACTATACTCGCCCATGCGCACTACTTCCATTTTTGCTTGACCTAATGCCACTGATGGTGATTTGATAATCAAATTTTTATCCAAAAATTTTGGTTTGTATTCAATAACTGAATCTTCGCCTGGAATTAGTTTCGTTACGACATAAGCCCAAACACCTATGAATGGTAACTGAATGATTGTATTGATGACATTAAACGTTCCATGTGCAAAGGCTATTTGCATTTTCGGCTCTAAATTGAGCACCCCTGCAATCCATTCCACATAGTTCGTAAATAATCCCAATATGAGCATAAAGATAATTGTACCCACTACATTAAATAGTAAATGTGTGGCAGCTGCTCGCTTTGCTGCAATAGAAGCACCTAAAGCGGCTAGAATTGCTGTAATCGTTGTACCAATATTATCACCAAACAAGACAGGTAATGCCCCGCGTAAAGTTATTAAATCTTCAGCATAAAGCCCTTGTAAAATCCCTACTGTAGCTGAGGAAGATTGAACAATCAGGGTGAATATCGTTCCTACTAATACCCCTAAAATCGGCACATCAGACATTTGTACAGTCAAATCTAAAAATGGTTGCCAATCTCTAAGTGGCTTCATTCCACCACTCATAAGCTCTAAACCAATAAATAAACCTGCAAACCCGAATAATACTTGTCCAATATTTTGAATGAAACTTTTCTTAAAGAAAAATAAGCATATCGCGCCCACTGCCATAATTGGATATGCGTAAGCACCTACATCTATTCCTATAATAAATGCTGTGATGGTTGTCCCAATATTAGCTCCCATAATAACGCCTATTGCTTGACGCAATTTCATAAGTCCTGCGCTAACTAGTCCAACAGTTATAACGGTCGTACCTGAACTTGATTGTATGAGAACTGTAACAACAATACCAACTAGTACACCCATCAATGGGTTTGTTGTAAATTTATCTAAAATATCTCTTAGTCGATCACCTGCAGCCCTCTGCAAGCCATCTCCCATAAATTTAATAGCGAAAAGAAATAAGCCTAACCCTCCAAGAAATTGGAAAATCATCTCCTGTACATTGATAGCCAATCCATTCAACCCTTTCCTTGTTGTCAGACTTTATTATTAATAGTTTTAAGCTAGCTGTACATATCATTTACAATGGATTAAATTAATGTTTACACGCCCTTTACAATTAGTCCAAAAAACGGACATATTCAAATCAAATTCAACAAAAAACAAACAAAAAAAACATGAAAAAATCTTCAATTAGATTTTCACATGTTTTCTTTTGACGACTGAATGCATTTCCATTAGGCTGTACTTAGACACTGAAGGGAGTTTTCTATGGATATTTTTATAGCTAGTAACCGCCAATTACCGATCCGCTACTATGTGCAGGAAGCAATTTGGATTCGACGTGGTGGCAGTATTAAGCTGCCAGATTTAACACTGCCATTTTTCGTTGAGGTAGAGATTAAAAATCAATATAATTTACATATCATTGCAGATTATATTATGGACTTTCAACGACAATACAAGCATACTGAAATCCAATTATTAATCAGAAACACAGCTACCCTAGCAACCCTGCAAGACATGCTGTCACATCATACACAAACACAACATGCCATTACTATTCTTCCATTGTAGTCAGTTATGTAGCTGCTAACGGCAATGTGATAATAAAGTACAGTGTCTCATTTTTGTATTTTGCGTGAATCGTTCCTCCGTGAAGCTCCACTATGCTTTTGGCAATCGCTAGTCCAAGCCCTGAGCCCTCGGTTACATTTGTTCTCGATTGATCTTTTTTATAAAATCTCTCAAATAAACTAGCAAGCTCCACCGATGTAAAGGCATCACTTTGATTCGCTACACAAATACGCACATGGTGTGCTTGTCCTTCAAGGGAAACCATAATTTTCCCTTCAGCAGTACTATAATTGATCGCATTGATGAGGAGATTATCAAAAACTCGTACAATCTTTTCCGAATCCAGCGCAGCAACAATTCGATTTTCTGGAAAATGTTTTATAAAAATACGTTGTTTCTCCTCTGCTAACGGTACTAATTCCTCCATTAGTTGTTCGAGCAGCTCATTTACACAAACTTGTTGTCGCATTAAAGTATTTTTATCATTCGTGAGCTTAGTATATTCAAATAAATCGTCTATTAAATTTTTTAATTGTTCGGATTTAGAAAAGGCTATTTTCAAATATTCGTCATATTGCTCTTTTGTCTCATACTTCTCTTCTCTTAATAAACGCAAATAACCCATGATTGAGGTAAGAGGTGTTCTAAGGTCATGTGAAACATTTGTAATAAGCTCGTTTTTTTGTTGCTCAATTTTCCTCTCCATCTCGATACTTGTCATAATTTCTTCTGCCATTTGATTAACATTATCCGTTAGTGAAGCAATTTCATCTTGGCCTTTTTTCTCAATACGAAAGGCTAAATTTCCTTTTGCGATTTCCATAACCCCCTCTGCTAATGCCTCAATTTGATTCATTTTGCGTTTTGTTATCGAGAAAAATGATACGATAAACAACATAACACCAATGAAAAAAGGTATGGGACCTTCATTCGTACTTGTGATGGCTTCTCCTTGTGGAAGCCCACTAACAAAGAAGTAATAATTTTTATCTTGTAAAGTTAGTGGCACTAATGTAGTAAACTCTTCACGAGAAGTTTCGATCATATGATAGGCATTTTCAAAAGGTTGATTCATTGTAAAGCCCATGACATGCCTTATTTCTTCATGCAAATCGATTTGTTGCTCTTTTACCTGCTTTGTTTTATATAAGATCTTACCTGCCTCATCTGTGACGACAATTTTTAATGCATTGTCCTCATTTTCTATTTTTCCATTTTCTTGATCGATCAATTCTCTTAATGCTTCAACACTATTTTCTTGGGTTGCCAATGCTGCTGTATCCTGTGCATGATAATACATCATCTTCATACTACCACTATAATCCACAATCACTGTCTCATTGTTATTCTCAAAAAATGGCACTACTGCACGTGCCACTAAAAAACTGCCAAGTGCACATAATAAAAACGTTGTAAATAGTTGAATACGAATGCTACGTTGAATATTATTTTTTATTTTCGCACCAATTTGCTTCAGAAACCTTGGGAACTTTAAAAGCCTAAAGAACTTTTTCAACTTTATACCCTACTCCCCATACGGTTTTAATATATTGTGGATTCCTTGGATTTGCCTCAATTCGCTCTCTAATTTTTCGAATATGTACCATTACAGTATTTTCCGATTGAAATGCTTCCTCTTTCCAAACTTTTTCATAGATTTGCTCTGCACTCATGACAATGCCAGGGTTACTAACAAGCAATTCCAAAATAGCAAACTCCCTAGGTGTCAGCTTTACTCTTTCATTGTTAACAAAAACTTCATGTGTCGCTGTATTGATACGTAAATCGCCAACTTCCAGCTCCTCTCTATTGCTGCTATGTAAGCCACTCATTTTCAGATAGCGACGGAGCTGTGATTTAATGCGGGCAATTAGCTCTAACGGATTAAAGGGCTTAGTCACATAATCATCAGCACCTATCGTTAAACCACTAATCTTATCCATATCTTGAGATTTGGCAGTTAGCATAATAATAGGCATTTCTGCTATTTCTCTTACCTTCATACACATTTCAATGCCATCTACTTTAGGCATCATTAAATCCAATACAATTAAATGTACTTTATGCTTCTTTACTAACTGTAAGCCCTCTTCTCCATCACATGCCTCTAACACATGAAATCCCTCATTTTTCAAATAAATGCCTATCAGATTTCTTATCTCTTTTTCATCATCTACAATTAAAATTGTTTCATTACTCATCTAATCCCACCATTAATCAAATATTTTCCATTCATAATGCTCCTCCATTTTAGCTATTTTTTTATTTTCCGTATATAAAAATAATAAATACAGCTAACAGTCACGATGAATAACCCAAAGTACATACCATATTTCGTAGCAATCAAAGAAATATATTCAATTTGACTGCCAAATAATAAACCTAGTGTAAAATAAATCAATGTCCAGACAAAGCCTGTTGTATAGGAAAATAAGGCATATGTTTTAAAACGCATATTATTCATTCCCACCAAGTAAGGGAGGATATGTCGAACAATTGGAATAAAGTAACTCAGGACTAATGCAAAGTGTCCATATTGATCTAACAATTCTTGTGATTTGGTTAAGTACTTTGCCTTTTTCTTTTTCACAAGTTTATCAAGTACACGATGACCAAATAGTTTTCCAAGTATAAATCCTAGAGAAAGCCCTGAAATAACGCCTAAATAAGTAAGTAAGAAAGATTTCCATATGACCAATTTTCCTAGCGACGATAGAAAACCACCACTCATGACAATCATTTCATCTGGTAGCGGCATGCCTATGATCCCTAGCCATAAACTAAAAAACAAAGCAAAATAGCCATATTGTTCAATAAATAATAAAAGATCCTTTAGCTCCATTAGCTGACCCTCGTATTTCCTAGCCTACAGCTCAATACATAGGCTGGTGGCATATTAATCCATACTTTCTCATGTGAAATATTCTGAAAATAGGTTTGAAAAAATGATTTTTTTACAAGTGAATATTGGAAAGTAATGAATTTTCCATTGTACAAACAATCCCTCACATTTCTTAAAATACAACACGATACTTCCGCCTTTAACGAAGTAAATGGTAGTCCAGAAATAACATAATCTATTTTTTCGATATTCAAATCTGTCAAATATTGCTTCAAATTTTCTGCTGAACCATGGATCACTACAACATTGGCTACATGAGCAAATTGCCTACGCAGTTTCTCACAAAAAATCGCATTATGTTCAATGAGAACAAGCAATGTAGCTGGCTTTTTTCTTTTCACAAGCTCCTTTGTAAAGGCCCCCATCCCAGGGCCAAGCTCTATAATGCATTGAGCCGTCTCAAAGCAAATAGGTTGCACCATTTTATGCGCTAATTTCTTAGAACTAGGTGATATAGCGCCTATTGTTTTTGGATGCTTTATAAATTCAGTAAGGAAGGTGATGAGCTGCATTTAGTTGTCTCCTCGCTTTGCTTTCTTTATTGATGGTTTTAACTATAAAGAGACTTTCTTAAAGATTTGCAAGGAGAATTCTTAACTTTTTCTTAATAATTGACATTATTTAGTTAGTAGATCAACACGATCTCATACGGTGAAACAAAAAAGTCACTCATGTGTAATGCACCCCAAAAGTTA
>NZ_DJAU01000041.1:0-99327 GCF_002429725.1 Lysinibacillus sp. UBA5994
TCAGACTGTAGACAAACTCAATGAATTTTGAGTTTGCCTACAGTCTTTTTTCTTTTACAATAAAATAAAGTAAAGCCGTTGATTTCCACTACGGGCGGACGCTTTCCGCGGGCGGGGTCTAGCTGCTTCCCTCGCTTCGCTCAGTCCAGGATCTCGACTTTCCCGCTTTTCCCGCAGGAGTCGCCACCCTTCGTTCCAATCAACTTCTACATAAAGAATTCCTTATTCATCTATTGATAAAAAGTACACTTTCGAGGTGATCAACCATGATGACGAAAAATCAAATCAATGAACGTGAACAATTAGAAATGCTAACGATTGATCAATTAGTTCCCCAAGATCATTTAGTACGAAAACTAGAGGCGGCTATTGATTTTTCATTTATCTATCCTTTAGTAGAAAACCTCTACTCTGCCAAAGGACGCCCTAGTATTGATCCTGTTGTTCTCTTTAAAATGACGTTTATTCAGTACGTTTTTGGTATACGGTCCATGCGTCAAACCATCAAAGAAATTGAAACGAATATGGCGTATCGTTGGTTTTTAGGATTTGGCTTCCAGACAGAAGTCCCGCATTTCTCTACCTTCGGTAAAAATTATGTCCGTCGCTTTCAAGACACTGATATATTTGAGCAGATATTCTATCGTATATTAAAAGAGATTATGCATCAAGGACTCCTCCATGCAGACCATTTATTTATCGATTCTACGCATGTGAAAGCGAGTGCGAATAAACGAAAGTATGATAAAAAAGTTGTGCGAAAAGAAACACGGGCTTATGAAGAGAAACTTCAATTAGAGTTAAATATTGATCGTGAGGAACACGGAAAAAAGCCCTTTTCCCCGGAGAAATTTGAAAAAGAAGAATGGAAAGAAATAAAGGAAAGCACGACAGATCCTGAAAGTGGGTATTACGTGAAGGATGAACGTACGAAACAGTTTGCGTATTCTTTTCATGCAGCGACAGATGAAAAGGGCTTTGTCTTAGGTGCCATTGTGACTCCGGGAAATGTGCACGATAGCCATGTATTGCAGCCACTTGTTGAAAGAGTCATTCAAAACGTTCAAAAACCAATCGCTGTTGCGGCAGATGCAGCCTATAAAACACCAGCGATTACGAACTTTTTATTAGAGAATCAAATGTTGCCTGTTCTTCCGTATACACGTCCTAAAACGAAAGATGGATTCTTCCGAAAGCATGAGTATATATATGACGAGCACTATAATTGTTATCTTTGCCCACAAGGGCAGATATTGAAGTATGCAACAACGACGAAAGAAGGATATCGGCAATATAAATCGAATCCTTTGATTTGTGCGAAGTGTCCAAGCCTTTCCAAGTGTACAGAAAGTAAGCATCATCAAAAACTCATTCAACGCCATATCTGGGAGTCGTATGTGGAGGAAGCTGAACATTTACGCCATTCCTATGACATCAAACAAATCTATGCAAAGCGCAAAGAAACGATTGAGCGTGTCTTTGCCGATGCAAAAGAAAAGCATGGTATGCGATGGACAACCTTAAGAGGTCTGAAAAAATTGTCCATGCAGGCGATGCTTACTTTTGCTGCCATGAATTTAAAGAAACTGGCTACTTGGACGTGGCAAGTAGCTTAAGAGAGCAACTATGCTCGAAGAGTATGTTGGATTTGGTAATCTATTACCAAATATCAAGCCGACATAGGAAGAAAAATGATAAAAGCCCTCGAGAGTGAACTTCTCGAGGGCTTTTGTCTACAGTCTGAATCCTGATTGTTATTATGACAATCAGGATTTTCTTTATTTACTAAAGTAATAGTTTATAGGACGACCAATGCCACCATAATGGACATCCATTGTGATTTCCTCTTGTTTTTCAAGGTAATCTAAATATCTTCTAGCTGTTACGCGGGCAATGCCAATTCCACTGGCTACTTCTTCCGCTGAGGCACCATCCACCGATTGTAAAAAGTGCACAACCTTTTCAAGTGTTGTACGATTAAAACCTTTTGGGAGATTTTTTTCGGATTTCAATGTAACAGATTGATCCAACATAGTTTGTCCATCACGATAATGAAATAACTGATCTAATTCTCCCTGTGTGAGCTCTCGTTCTGTTTGAGTTTGCTTGTTAAAGCGTAAATAATTGTCAAGTGTCCCTTTAACACGTTCAAAAGAAAAGGGCTTCATAATATAATCAAAAACACCTAGATGCAGTATCTGTTTCACTGTCTCCATATCATTTGCGGCCGTCACGGTAATAACATCTACTGGTAGATCAAGCTCACGTATTTTGCGTAAGCTTGTAATACCATCTTGCTCTGGCATAAAAATATCCATAAAAACTAAATCAGGCTTCAGTTGACAAATTTGCGTAATGCCTTCTAACCCATTAGGTGCCTGTCCAACCACTTGAAAATGCTCTACCTTTTCAATAAATTGACGATTTACCTCTCGTACCATTGGATCATCCTCAATTAATAATACTCTAATCTGTGTCACTGCTAGCCCTCCATCCCATTATGAATAATAAAAGGTGATTAAAAAACTTGTTCCTTTGTTAGGCTCACTGATGACTTCGATGTCACCCTGCCCTTTTTCGACAATTTCCTTTATTAAAAATAACCCTATTCCACGGTAGTTTTTCTCTTTTGTAGAATAACCATTATCAAAAATGTGCTGCTTGACCTCTTCCGTCATGCCAACACCATTATCGGTTACTAATATGGCTAATACGTCATCATCTTCATCCACAGAAACATGAATCACCTTCTCCTCGACCTGTACATCCTTTAATGCATCAAACGCATTTTCTATCAAATTACCAAAGAGAATGACGAAATCATGATGATCCAAATTAGCTGGAAATGATGTAAATCGGCTTTCACGGTCAATTTCCAATCGAATTCCTTGTTCCTTCGCATAGGAAATTTTACTGAGCAATAGCCCAGAAATATTTTCATTTTTTATTCGTTCGTTTAAAAAGTTAGTGATTTCATCATGCTCTTCCTTCACTTGTGTTAAGTAAGAAAGTGCCTGTTCATGATGACCTAGCTGTAAAAGACCCGCTATCGTATGCAGTTTATTTTTATGTTCATGTGTTTGTACACGAAGGGCTTGGACAAATGCTCTAACGCCTGTTAATTCTTCGGCAAGCTTTTTCACTTCCGTACGGTCTTTAAACATGGCCACTGCCCCAACAGTTTCGCCATTAACCTGTATCGGAATTCGATTACTCATAATACTATGATTATTAATATACAGCTCACGATTAAATAACGGCTGATCCAGCTCTAAAATTTCAGGAAGTCGTGTATCTGGCAAGACATGAAAAATTTTCTGTCCAATCAATGTAGAGGGTTTTTCATAAACGCCTAAGATATCACAGGCCTTTTCATTAAAAATCGTAATGGTCAAATCATTATCGATAGCAATGATGCCTTCGTGCATGGCATTAAACGTTTCTGTCCGTTCTACATACATTTTGGCAATTTCATGCGGCTCTAACCCAAACATTTGCTTTTTCATATGAAGCCCCAATGTTCGTGCTCCCCATACACTAAATAGTAAGGATAATAGTAAAGTAACCATTAGTTCGGTTTGCATTGTTTGCAGTAACTCCACTACCGTAAGAACACTGTACCCTACTACTGTAACACCTATTTGTTGTCCTTCATGGTTCATAATCGGAACAAACGCACGAACCATATTACCGTGTTCTCCACGTGCAATCGACGTATAGTAATGCTCTGAAAAAGCGGCGTTTAAATCTCCAGATTGAGATATTCGACCAAGTTCCTGGCTATTAGGATGGGAATATTTTCGTCGTTGCATATCAAGAACAACAATATATTTTGCCCCATTGATATCACGGATTTCCTCTACAACAGGATTAATATGCTGTACGGCATCATAGTAATTTTCACTAGCAATATATGTTTTTATTTCAGGAAGCTGAGAGACGGTTTTTGCTACAAGGAGTGCTTGATCACTTAGTTTGGTCTTTTGCTCATTCATGACAAAACCTAACAAAAAAGTACCGCCAATGCTAAAGGAAAGCATGAGAATAAAAAAAGTCAGAGACATAATTTTTCTTTGCATGGATAACTTCTGAAATTTCAACTGACCGCCTCCCTCCTACTATATTTTAGCTTACTCCATATGTTAGAATAACAAAAACATCAGAAAATACGAATTAATTGGGTGTATACAATGAAAAAATTTATTATTGGTACGATTATAACTGTGCTTGTGTTAATCCTCACTATCAGTGTTCAACAAGGATTACTATTCGCCAAGCCACTTCCCTATGATGATGAGCAAAAGGGTTTAGACACACAGATAACAATTCATTTAAGTCATGTCGTCGCTGAAAATACCCCTAAAGGCCAAGCTGCCAACAAATTTGCTGAGCTAGTAGAAGAAAAAACAAACGGGAAGGTCAAAGTACATGTCTACTCCAACTCCTCTTTATTTAATGATGAAAATGAATTTCAGGCATTGCAAAAGGGAGAAGTGGAAATGATCATCCCTACTTTTTCTAAAATGACAGCTTATGTTCCTAATTGGCAGGTGCTTGATTTACCCTTTCTGTTTAATACAAATGAGGAAGTAAAGGAAGTCCTAACGGGTTCTATTGGTGAACAATTGGTTAATGAGCTAGAGCCGTTCCATATTAAAGGGCTTGGCTTTTGGTACAATGGGTTTAAGCATCTAACCTCTGTTGAGCAGCCTATTCATAACTTTGAAGATTTACAGGGCTTACGAGTGCGTACGATGCCAAGTAAAACATTAGAAAAGCAATTTGAAGTGGTCAAAGCAACACCTATACCTATTTCTTTTAGTGAGGTCTTTTCGGATTTAGAGAAGCATGCAATAGACGCACAAGAAAATACCGCTTCTAATATCTATTCAAAGGGTTTTTACAAAGTACAAAAGCATATGACTATCACTCAGCATGGGATTTTAGGCTATGCTGTGTTAATGAATGAAACCTTTTGGAATTCTCTACCTATCAAAATTCAGCATCAGTTGTTGGATGCTATGAAAGAAACAACCGATTGGCAATTTGAGCAGGCTGAACTTATGAATGAACAAGATATGGACAAGCTGAAACAGCTAGATGATTTTGATGTGTATACAATGAGTCCCCAAGAAAGACAGCGCTTTAAGGAACAACTTGCACCTGTTTATGATTTTTATAGAGCCCATATTCAAAACGATCAAATCTTAGCAGAGATTGAAAAAATCGTTGATCCCTAATACTTTTGTTCATTAATGAAAAATCCTTACAAAACGTAAGGATTTTTTCTATTGTATTATAATAGATTCGCGAATCTCACAACTACTATAAAACAGCTTAAAACCCTTGATATTACTAGCCTTAATACCCCTTTCTCTCAGAATGAACAAAATGAACAATACAACCATTACGGTCATAAACACTATTGTCGGAAAATTTCAGCTATGATAACCACATGAAAGCGTTCACACAATATTCATAGATGTTGTAGGGGGAGAACTATATGCGGATAAATTTTAAAAACTTAACAGTACAAGTATTGATTGCCATTGTACTAGGGATTATCGTCGGAGCAACATTCCCAGAATTCGGGGCAAAGCTCAAAATCTTGGCGGATATATTTATTAAACTTATTAAAATGTTAATAGCACCAATTATCTTCTTAACAGTCGTAATCGGCATTGGTAGCATGGGGGATGTCAAAAAGGTTGGTAAAATTGGTGGAAAAGCTTTAATTTATTTTGAAATTGTTTCAACTTTTGCCCTTGCAATTGGCTTAATCGTTGTCAATATTGTTCAACCAGGTAAAGGTTTTAATACAGATGCAGCAAGCGGTGCTGATGTTTCACAATATACAGACGCGGCGGCTGCAGAGCATGGTTTAGGTGCATTTATTATGCAAATTATTCCTGAAAATGTAGTTGGTGCTTTAGCAAATGGTGAATTATTACCAGTCTTGTTCTCAGCTGTTTTATTTGGACTAGCTGCGGCGGCGATTGGAGAACCAGCTAAACCTGTTATTAAATTTTTCGAGCAAGTTGCAGATATTTTCTTTAAAATCGTTAACATGGTGATGAAAATTTCTCCTATTGGTGCGTTTGGTGCCATGAGTTATACAATCGGAAATTTTGGACTTAAATCATTAGGAAACTTAGGATTTTTAATGCTATCTGTTTACATTACAATGTTCATTTTTATTGTTGTGATCATTGGATTGATTACCCATTACTTTGGCTTTAGTATTTTTAAATTTATCAAGTACATTAAAGATGAAATCTTTATCGTTATCGGAACATCTTCATCTGAATCTGCATTACCTTCCATGATGCGTAAGCTTGAAAACTATGGTTGTTCAAAGCAAGTGGTTGGGCTGGTGATTCCTACAGGCTATTCATTTAACTTAGATGGAACATCCATTTACTTATCAATGGCTGCTATCTTTATTGCGCAAGCCTATGGTGTGGATTTAGATGTTTGGCATCAAATTACGCTATTAGCCATCTTAATGCTTACTTCTAAAGGGGCAGCTGGTGTAACAGGCTCTGGCTTTATTACACTTGCAGCAACATTAGCAGCCTTCCCGATGATCCCAGTAGAGGGGATTGCCCTTTTAATCGGCGTAGATCGTTTCATGTCAGAAGCACGTGCAGTTACAAATCTAATTGGTAATGGTGTAGCTACAGTGGTCGTGTCAAAAATGGAAAAAGAATTTGATACAGAGCAGGAAAAGCGTGCTCTATCCGGTCATACCCAAATGTCATAAAATGAACAGGCTGCTGAAAGCGGAAATAATTTGCTACTTCAGCAGCCTGTTCTTTTATTTTTAAAGAGGCAAGTAGATAAAAAACACCGTAGAGCTAGTTTCTTGAAACCTCATCGACTACCTACTCGTATAAATAATGACTGGAGGTTTCTTTATGACAACTTTTACACTTACCTATCCGAAGGGCTTTAAAAGCTTCACTGATATTCCAATCGTGAATGAACAGAACGAAACAGTATGTGTACTTCAAAAAATGGAGCGTACCTCTGCTGGTAAAGTACTGAATGCTGTCTTGCTGGTAGCTGCACAGCAAACATTACCGTACCGTTATGAGACACGAACTACTTTAGGTGCACCACTTTTTCAAGTACAATCTACCCTGTTAACAAAAGGAGTCAGCCATCAAATTGTTATGCCTGATGGCAGCTTGATACCCATTCAACGGAAAACAGTGCAATTATTAGAATCCTCTTATTCATTTACAATGGACGATTTAGAATTTCGTTTTGAAAAGGATTTTACCTCTACTGCTTATTTATATTGCAATGATGAAAAGATTGCGAGTGCAAGCTCTATTGAGACTGAGCTAGTACAGATAGGTATACAGTTTAAGCTTTTCCATGCGGATGATATGCGCTTTGTTGCACTCCTAGCAACTCTTTATCAAGCTCTCTTTGCAACAACTACATAGCTGCTTTAAACATGTCAAAGGCATCGAGCATTAAAATCTCGATGCCTTAATCCTATGTTATTTTTCTACACAGCTAATTTATTTTTTCTCGTTGGGCATTTAATATGTTAATAACATAGGAAGCATTTTGTGATGCTTTTGCTTGTACAATCTTCTTGATGGCTTCTTCCATTCTTAAAGCTAACTCAAGTGCCTCATGCGTAGCGCCCTTTATCGTTGTTTGTATGGTAATGGTTGTTCGATTTTCAATAACTAAATATTCATATACGTCAAAAGCTTCTAAGCCCGCAATTAAATCTTCCATCAAAAGGTTCATATCATCCCCCATTATCTTGTTGTTATCAAGCAAGGAGGTAAACTCCCATCTTTCAAAAACTATGGGATAGTCCTTTAAGGGAGACGTTTTTAAAGCATTTTTTGCTATGGATTCCATATCTTTTTTAATTGACTGGAAATAGTCTTCTCCGCCTACAACTTGGATTACTAATTCCTTTTCTTCCGTCGTTTTAACGTCAATGCCGACATACTTTTCAAGTAGCTTATCCTTCAATCGAGCCAGACTCAACTCTTCATTTGTTATAAGCGATTGAGCCTCTTTATTTGCTTCTGACCTTTTTTCTCCTGCAAATCTATCAAATAGGACCAACATAGATATAATGACTACCAACAGTCCGATGACAAGCCCAAACCGTTTACCCATTGAATCCCTCCTGATAGGAAGGTATGTCCCCTTTTACTACAATATTCGCTTTTCTAGCTTGAAACAGCACATACTTTTCATATTAAAATGCAGTGTCCATACAGTATCTCCACTTTTCATAAGGGAAATTGTATCGCTTATTTTTCCCTATATATTCCGGGACGCGAAATAAATTTGCTTTGTTTTGTCCTTTCTGTGTCATGCTTCTCAAAAAGGAGTACACTTAAGAAGTAGTAATTCTATCATTATGGAGGGTTTTATATGGCATCAAAAGCAGCGGATATTAAAAATATACTAACATTAAATCTGCTTGTACAAATCTTAGAGGAACGTGGCATTATGACAGATAAAGAACTAAAAGAGCGTCTCACCAATACAGTAAAACTATCTTCGATGGAGAATGATTTAAAGGAAAAAGTCCTTGAAGAAATCAAACATTAATGGATTTTACCTCATCAAAAAACGACCGCTTTCTGAAAGCGGCCGTCTGAATCAAAGCTTTAAGTTTAGGATCGAATTGTTTTCAAAGCAGTTGACCATGGCACAAGCTGATCTAACATTTGATGAACTGAATCTGCTTGCACCTCTTTTGGTTTAAAGACAGAGCCGTTTTCAAAATCAGTAAATAATGATAATGCTGGATGTACTCGAACATCTGCAACTAGCAATTCTCCGAGAATTCCTCGTAGATGCTCTGCTGCACGCGCACCTCCAACAGAACCATAAGAGACAATACCAGCAGCTTTATTGTTCCATTCAACTCGTAAATAATCTAATGCATTTTTTAATGCACCTGTAATGGAGTGATTGTACTCCGCAACAATAAAGACAAAGCCGTCACAAGCTGCTACTTTTTCTGACCATGCAGCTACCCCAGAAGTATCTCCACCTGGTTCCCCTAAAAATGGTAATTTAAATTCAGCGATATCAATTATTTCATATTCCGCATCACGACGTTTTTCCGCAACTTCCTTTACCCAAGCTCCAACTTGTGGGCTTACACGACCTTCTCGCGTACTTCCTAAAATAATACCGATTTTTAACATATGACGCCTCCTCTTATCATCCATTCTTGTGACTCCATCACGGTTTATCGTACGTGTTCGCCACTCGTAACCATTTTGGTCAGAAAAATATCCCTTTATTCATCACCCGTTAATTAGCTCTGAATAGTTAGAATTGAATTATCTCTAATTCAAGATTAAGGTATCATCAACCATTCTTTCCTGTCAAATATTTAATCTAGAGGGATAAAGAGGATTATTTTGTTTTAATGGGCTGCTCCAATGCCTCTAATTCCTCTTCAATAGAGGCGTATTGTCTTTCCACAACATACTTGGCATCTGACAAGGCAGCATTATAAATATAGGGGGCAATATGCTCTTTGATAAAATCTAACATACGTTCAGCTTCAAATTCACTAATGTCTTCATCACGCTGATTATAAAAAAAACGTTGAATATCAGCAAGAATCATTTCCTGCTGATCTTTAGATAAACGAATAAACAAGACAACTCTCTCCACTTCTGTTAATCAATTTTCTCTACATCTTATCACTGTTCATAGATTCCTTGCATTCAAAAAGGCTGAAACACTAGTACTGCTAGCGTTCAGCCCCATCTCATTGTTTACATTCAAATGAGTAGCTAGTGGATAAAAAGTTTTTCTCCTTTGCTACAATTGCTTGTCCACCATCATCTTCACATTGCTGTGTCATTGCATCGATTTTCTTATCATTGACCATATTGGTCATCACCGTCATACCAATACCAAAAACAACGATGAATAAACCAATCATGATCCATAGCTTGCCTGCTTTATTACCAGCTGGTCTTTCATTAGCCATATTAGTTCCCTCACTTATACAAATAAAAATGGTTCTGTATGGATCGTTGATTGGATGAATTCAACCAAATATTTTTTATCCTCACATAGTTCAGCCATTTTTTTTGCTACTCCTGCAATCATTACCTTTTCTACATGATGACCAGGATCTACTATTTGCAGATCAATGGCTTGTGCGTCCTGAGCTGTATGGAAGTACATATCGCCTGTTAAGAAAACATCAGCTCCTGCACGTTTTGCCGCATAGATATATTTATTACCATCTCCACCAACAAGCGCAACCTTGCTGACCTTCGATTGTAAATCACCCACTACACGCACAGCTGGCACATCTAGTTGCTGTTTAACGAATTCAGCAAATTGTTGTAACGTCATGTCCTTTGTTAAGTAACCTACACGCCCTAATCCCATCACATTTGTTTGCTGCTCAAGACGTATCACATCATAGGCAGGCTCCTCATAAGGATGACTAGTAAGCATGGCCTTTAACACGCGGCCTTTAATAGATTCAGGAAAAACAACTTCTACCTTTACTTCTTCCTCCACATGTAATTCACCAACAGAGCCAACGAACGGATTAGCTCCTGCTAATGCACGGAACCGACCTTCTCCAGTCGTTGTATAACTACATGCTTCATAGTCGCCAATACGACCCGCCCCAGCTTTTGCAAGCGCCTCACGTAATGCTTGGGCATTAGCAGTTGGTATAAAGACTGCCAGCTTCAACAAATTCTCAGCATACGTTTCTTCTAATATTGACCGGTTTTTTAGCTGTAGGGCATCTGCTAATAAATCATTTACCCCACCTTCGGCTACATCTAAATTTGTATGAGCGGCATATACAGCAATATCGTGTTTAATGAGCTTTTCATATAAGCGCCCTGCTGGATGATCTGTGCGGATATTCGCTAGGCGTCTAAAGATTGGTGGATGATGTGCGATAATCAGCTCACAGCCTTTTTCTATTGCCTCATTTGCCACGGCTTCATTGACATCTAACGTCACCAAAACTTTACTTACAGGTTTGTTGAGGGTCCCTATCGCTAGTCCAATTGGATCATTGTCCATACAAGCTAGTTTTTTGGGCGACCATGCTTCGAACACTTGAATAACTTCTTGGCCATTTACCGTTTTCATCTTACAAAACTCCTTCTACTAAATGTATCAGAGCCGTTAACTCTGCACGCTTTTCTTCAATTTCAGGTGTTTGTTCTGCTCCTTCAATGGATTGTAGTACACGTTGCCAATTGTCTTTTTCACGCAACCATTTTTTCGTAAATGCTGGCGATTTACGCAGGCTTAGCTTAGGTCCAAACAAAATCTCTGCTGTAGAGAGCTCCATTTGCCCTCTTTGTAACACAAGGATTTCATAGATTTTATCATCTTCCTCTAAAATCTCTTCATCAAGAATCGCCCATTGATGTGCTAAAGCCCACTCACGGATAACCTTGGCGTGAATATTTGGCTGTAGGATTAGACGTGTGACACCTTGAAGCTTTTCTGGATGCTTCTCTAGAATGGAAACAATTAATGGTCCACCCATGCCTGCTATTGTCACCGTATCCACATGGTCAGCTTCTTCTATCGCTGCTAAACCGTCTGCAAGGCGTACTGTAATTTTTTCAGTTAAGTTTTCCTTCTGTACTTGTCCTACCGCCGATTCATAGGGTCCTTTTACAACTTCCCCTGCTATGGCATATGAGGCAGTCCCTTTGTGAATTAAATAGCATGGTAGATAGGCATGGTCACTACCAATATCCGCCATGACTGCTCCTGTAGGAACAAATTTCGCTACTGCTTCTAATCGCTTTGAAAGTTTTTGTGCGTTCATTTTTATACCGCCTATCTTCAATAGAGTCCATTAATAGTATGGATGATGTCGTGAAAAAAAACAAATGGAGTTGTCTCACATTTCTATGTGGACAACCCCATCTTCATGATGCTTAAATCTAAAAAGTAGCTGTACTATTTCAGTACAGCTACTTGTCAGTTTTACTATTCTAAAGTAGAAATGTATTCAGCGATTGCTTTTGCTTCCTCTTCAGTTTTCATGTTTGGTTGCATTGGAGTACCTTCGATACCCTTTGTTAAAACTTCTACGATATGTGCTTCATCTAAGCCATGTAGATTTGGACCCATACTACCAGTTAAGTCACCACCATGACAACCGATACAAGATTGTACTAGTGCTGAACCATCAGCTTCTGCATCTGTTGTTTCTGTAGTAGTTTCGCCACCACCCTCATGTTCAGCAGCAATTTCTTTCTTGTTATCTGCACCTTGTAAAGACATGAAGAAAATAAGACCAATACCAAATGCCAGAATTAAGATGTAAGGAACGACTGGATTGTTTTTCATAAGTTTCCCCTCCTCATTTTAAGTCTACTTCTATTATAATATAGAATCAGTCAACATCTAATATTGTACTTCATTAACAAAGAAACGAAAAGCCCTATTCGCTAAGTTTTCCTTTGTTTGTAACAAATTCGACATTTCTGTATCTATTGGATAAAATATGTCTTGCCAACATCCAAAATTGGTCAAATTTATCCTTTTATACAATTTCTTTTTCATTATATTTATGCTGTTATCATACCCTTTTCACTCATTGATATACCCAAAATTAAAAAATCTGTACGTTTTTAATTAGCGTACAGATTTTGAATCTTCTGAGGTAAAAACTTTAACATGATACTGACCCTATTATAGATAAATTGTCACAAATTATGGTTTTATATAAACACTAAAGATCAATTAAGTTTCTAACCTGATTTAGTAGATGGAGTTCCTTGTACATCGATAGAAATACCATTTGCTAAATCAGGATAAATTTATGATATAGTACCCAACTAGTGCTATTAATCCTAAAGCACCTGAGACTGTGAAATATAGAAGTTTCATTTTAATACCTGACAAAAGCCAAATGACACAATTTGCTGCAATCAAGCAAAATAAAACCGTATTATTTCCACTAAAATATGTAGTACAAATGCGGATCGACATACTAAATAACAGGATGGCCGCTAGTACATGAAAAATGGGAGCTAGTAGATGTTTTTTTCGAGCCATTTGCCACGCAGCAATAAATAAGATGCATGCACCTACTCCCACGATTACTGTAAAAATCAATGTTAAAGATTGCATTGTAAAATAGAGTGCCAAAACAGCCATTATGGCGATACATAGACCCACTACCAATAGGATCATTTTTCTTTTTTCTGATGGCAAGACCGCTTGTTTAGGATGTTGCACTGGTTCTAACTCCTCTATGTCAGCCCCCTCCGTATAAAGAGCTGCTAAAAAGTCACAATAGTGCTCAGGTAAAAGTTTATTTTGCTTCCAAAACAAAATTTCATTAAGGATTATTTTTTTGCGAGGATTTGTCATAGTGTTAGCTCCAAACATTGCTTAATAATGGTTGTATTACAATTTTATCTCACACTATTTGAAAACACATCTGTATAAAGTCGCAAATCTAGCATTTCCCTCATTCTAATTATCTATGATTGCATAGCATCGATAGGTGAATAGCAGGGCTAATTTCTTTTTGTTGACTTTTCAATTCTATAAAAAAGGAGCTATACCAATTAGTCATTTTCTCACTACTTGGATAGCTCCAGCTATTTTAAATTTTATTCTAAGAAGTCTTTTAAACGTTTACTACGAGAAGGATGGCGTAATTTTCTTAGTGCTTTCGCCTCGATTTGACGAATACGTTCACGCGTTACGCCAAAGACTTTCCCAACCTCTTCTAATGTACGTGTGCGACCATCGTCTAACCCAAAACGTAAACGAAGTACGTTTTCCTCACGGTCTGTTAACGTATCTAGTACATCTTCTAATTGTTCTTTTAACAGTTCATAGGCTGCATGGTCGGAAGGAGATTGTGCTTCTGAATCCTCGATAAAGTCTCCTAAATGGGAATCATCTTCTTCTCCAATTGGTGTTTCAAGAGATACTGGTTCTTGTGCAATTTTTAAAATTTCACGTACTTTTTCAGGTGTTAAATCCATTTCTTCTCCAATTTCCTCTGGAGAAGGCTCACGACCTAAATCTTGTAAAAGTTGACGTTGTACACGTATTAATTTATTAATGGTTTCGACCATATGAACAGGAATACGAATCGTACGCGCTTGGTCAGCGATTGCGCGTGTAATCGCCTGACGAATCCACCATGTAGCGTAAGTCGAGAACTTAAATCCTTTACGATAATCGAATTTTTCAACAGCCTTAATAAGACCCATATTTCCTTCTTGAATTAAATCAAGGAATAGCATTCCACGACCAACATAGCGTTTTGCAATCGATACAACTAGACGTAAGTTCGCTTCCGCAAGGCGTTTACGCGCTTCCTCGTCCCCTTGCTCAATACGTTCAGCAAGTGCAATTTCTTGCTCAGCAGATAATAAATCTACTCGGCCGATTTCTTTTAAATACATACGTACAGGGTCATTGATTTTAACACCTGGTGGCACACTCAAATCATTTAAGTCGAAAGTTTCTTCGTTCGCTTCTTCTTTCATTAGACTTTCTTCTTCAAATTCTTCTTTTCCAATGATTTGAATATCTTTATGCTTTTCAAGATCCTCAGCAAAATGGAAAATTTCTTCATTTTCCAATTCATAAGGTGTTAGTTTCTCTGAAATTTCTTTCATTGAAATTTCACCCTCTGTTTTTGCTTTTTCTTGTAGGAATTTTTTTGCATCATCTAATGTAATTTCTACTTCTATCTCTTTTGAACGTTCTGACTTGTCCGCCATAAACCTTCCTCCTTCTAAACAACCGAATCGGGTTAAATCGCCGATAACGATTTTCTTAAATGAATAATCTGTTGGGCGATTTCAAGTGCACGTGCATACTCATGCATCTTCTCCGCTTCCTTTGACTCATGCATCTTTTGATAAATTTCTTGCTCAATTCTATATTTTTGAAGCTGACGGATAGAGTCCATAACCTCTGCCTCTGCTTGATCTGGATCTCGCTCAACTAAAGCCGCTTCCATGACAATTTTTCGTAATTCAGCGTCATCCAAAATTTCCACAAAACGTTGATAATCAGGATGACCATACTCCTCATAAAATCCAACTAAGCGAACAAAAACTGCCATATAGGCATCTCGTACAAATGGCTCTTTTTGCTCACTACGTAATACCCTGTCCACTACATCTATATTATGAAGCATATGAGCCAGTAATAAACGTTCGGCACGTTCGGCTGCGTCCATAGGCTTTTGTTGTTGCGTGACTGGCATTGAAGGTATCTGTGTAGGCATTTCTACTTTAGCAGAACGTACCTGATTAGCCTCCAGTTTTCGGAATTGGGCATAAATGGCTTCTTCCGAGATGTTTGTTTCATTTGATAGCTGTCGTATATACAAATCTCGTTCAACTGGTGAAGATCTTCCCACTAGCTGCTCAAGAACTTCTTGAATATATTGAAGCGTATCATTTTCAAATTGAAAGTTCTTATTTCGTCTAGCATGCATCATCATAAAAGCAATATACGCATGAGGGTTTTCCAAAATTTGTTCCTTAAATGCTTGTCCACCTAAAGTGTGAATGTATTCATCAGGATCTAATTTTTCTGGCAACACGGCAATATCGACTTTCAATCGCTCTGTATGCAGTAGCTGCGCCGCTCGTTTCGCTGCATCAAATCCAGCATTATCACCATCATAGCAAATCGTAATTTGCTCTACTAAGCGCTTTAGCTTTGTGATATGCTGATTTGTTAACGAAGTACCCATTGTCGCAACAACATTCATGACACCTACAGAGTTGGCTGCTAAAACGTCCATAAATCCTTCCATCAATACTACTTGACGATTTTTTCTGATAGAAGTTCGTGCTTTATCTAGGTTATACAGCACTTCACTTTTTTGGAAAATTGGTGATTCTGGACTATTTAAATATTTTGCTTCCTCACCATTGGATGAAAGGATACGTCCTGAGAAGGCAATAATTTTACCATTCTCATCTCGAATAGGAAACATGATACGTCCTCTAAAACGATCAAAATAACGCTCTTCTCCCTCTCTTTTGATGATTAAGCCACTTTCGGCAATTTCTTGTAAGTTATAACCTTTTCTTTCAAGCAATATTGTTAATGCATCAAAGCTTGGGAGAGACCAACCAATGTTATTAGATTCGATAAGTTCCCTTGTAAATCCTCTTTCTAGCAAATAATTTAAAGGTTCTTCACCATCTTCTGTATTCAACAGTAAATGATGAAAAAAATCTGCTGCAAAAGCGTGTGCTTCTTTCATCCTTTCTTCCGCTTTAGATATCTTTTTCGTTCCTCCAGGGAAACTTGGCTCAACATCTAAGTGTATGCCAACACGTTCCCCAAGTTTCACAACTGCATCAGGAAAAGAAATGCCTTCAATATCCATTACAAAAGTAATGGCATTGCCCCCTGCACCACAACCAAAGCAATGAAAAATTTGCTTGTCTGTAGATACAGAAAAAGACGGTGTTTGCTCTCCATGAAATGGACAGAGACCAAACCAATTTCGCCCACGCTTAGTAAGCTGCATGTATTCACTAATAACATCAACGATATCTGATTGTGTGCGAATCTGCTCAATTACTTCTTCTGGAATCTTCCCTGCCAAATCCATCACCATCTTTAATATTTGCGTTCTAGAAACACAATTCGCTATTCGTTTTAAAATTCCTTTATTTCTCGACAAAAAATTAGGATTTTTCTCTTATAAATATTTTTACCACAATTTTATTATTATAAAACAAAAATTAGTTTTTATCTATACCATTTTCAAAATCCACTCAAAAAAACCGCCTCTGCTAACCGAGGTGGTTTAAAATTCTATCCTTATTTACAGGTCAAAATATGTTCGATAATCGTATTTGCTGTCTCTTCAACAGCTTTATTTGTCACATCGATAACTTTACAACCTATTCTACCGACAATTTTTTCAAAATGCTGAATCTCATCAAGAATTCTTTCATGCTGTGCATAGATAGCATCATCATTCAAGCCGAGAGACATTAATCTTTCTTTCCGAATTGAGTTTAACTTCTCAGGGGAAATAATCAATCCAAAGCATTTTTTAGGGTCTATCTGTAATAGCTCTTCTGGTGGTTCTACCTCTGGCACTAAAGGTACATTCGCCACTTTATATTTTTTATGGGCTAAATATTGTGATAGTGGTGTTTTAGAAGTTCGTGATACACCAACTAGTACAATATCAGCCTGTAATAATCCTCTTGGATCTCTACCATCATCATATTTTACCGCAAATTCAATCGCTTCAATTTTTTTGAAATAATCATCATCCAGCAGATGAACAATACCAGGCGTTTCCAATGGATTTTCTTCCATAAAAGCTGCCATTGATTGTAAGGCTGGCCCTAAAATATCAACAGCCTGAATTTTTTCTTGTTCACATAAATCATGTAATAATTTACGCATTTCTTGGCGAACAAGTGTATAAACAATGAATGCTCGCTGTTGCGAAGCAAGAAAAACAATTTTACGGATAAGCTCCTCTGATTGAATATGTGGAAATCGACGAATCACAGTATTTTCAAGACCCGGTCGGAACTGGCTAATAACCGCTTTTGCAACTTGATCACCAGTTTCACCGACAGAATCAGATACAACAAATACGCGTAGTCTTTTCATGCAGCTCTCCTTCATTTAGACATTTTGTGCAAGAGATAAGAAAGCCCGTGTAATCGTTGTTTTTGTAAGACGACCAACAATCGTTAAACCACCCTCTTGCGGTTCAACTACTGGTAGTGAATCAACCTCACGTTCAATAAGTTTGTTCGCTGCAACAATTAAAGAATCTGATCTTTCACAGTACGAAATATTTGGCATACGCGTCATAATAATATGTACTGGAATTTTATTTAAATCCTGCGTGCCAATACTTGTACGCAGTAAATCTTTGCGAGATAGTACGCCTGTCAAAAACTCATTCTTATCTACGACAAAGAGTGTACCAACATCTTCTGAAAACATAAAGCAAATTGCATCATAAACCGTCATTGTTTCAGGGACAACTACTGGCCCTGAATGAAAATCCTTCACTTTTAAATTGTGAATACTATCTATTAATGTAACAGATGCCTTCTTACCTGAATAAAAATAACCAACCCTTGGTCTTGCATCCAGAAATCCTGCCATTGTTAGGATTGCTAAATCCGGTCTTAGAGTTGCTCTTGTCAGATTGAGACGTTCGGCAATATGTTCCCCCGTAATAGGGCCATTTTCTTTCACAATTTGTAATATGTCTTCCTGACGTTTATTGAGTTCGATTGGACTCACCGCCTCAAATCTAATAGTGTTATACTTATGCTCAATTATTATATACTATTTTAATAATTATTGCGAATTAAAGAACTACATGCTACAATATTGACACATACGCTTGCTCTATCAGTATTTTCGAGCAAATTGCGTTATACAGGCGATGATGGGAAAAAAGTATCTGTTCCATTCTATAGCGAGTAGAAGATGGTGAAAGTCTACACAGCAACAGAGAAAAGGCACTCCCTGAGCTAACTTTTTGAAAAGAGGTTTTAAACTACTCGTTTAAAACAATCAGGGTGGAACCGCGGGTATTAGCACTCGTCCCTGGGCATACATTGTGCCCGGAGACGGGTGCTATTTTCATTTAGTTGCAACTGAATGAAAAAACTATGGCGTTTTTACCGCTAAAACAACGTATTAAAAATTTAAAGGAGGCTATTTTATGGCTAACAAATCAATGGAAACCATCGTATCTTTAGCGAAGCATCGAGGCTTTGTCTTCCCTGGTTCTGAAATCTACGGAGGTTTAGCAAACACGTGGGATTATGGTCCACTAGGTGTCGAATTAAAAAATAATATTAAAAAAGCATGGTGGCAAAAGTTTGTTCAGGAATCTGAATACAATGTAGGTATTGATGCTGCTATTTTGATGAATCCAAAAGCTTGGGTTGCTTCTGGTCACGTAGGAAACTTCAATGACCCAATGATCGACTGTAAATCATGTAAGGCCCGCCACCGTGCAGATAAAATTATCGAAGACGCTGCATTAGCGAAAGGCGATGAAATCATTGTTGATGGTATGACATTCGACCAAATGAAAGAAACAATGATTAAATATGACGTAGTATGCCCTGATTGCGGAAAGGCTGATTTCACAGATATTCGCCAATTCAACCTCATGTTTAAAACATTCCAAGGTGTAACGGAATCCTCTACAAATGAAATTTATTTACGCCCAGAAACGGCACAAGGTATTTTCGTGAACTTTAAAAACGTTCAACGTTCTATGCGTAAACGTACACCATTTGGTATCGCACAAATCGGTAAATCTTTCCGTAACGAAATTACACCGGGTAACTTCACATTCCGTACACGTGAATTCGAACAAATGGAGCTTGAATTCTTCTGTAAACCTGGTGAAGACCTTGAATGGCATGCATATTGGAAAGAATTCTGTAAAAATTGGTTACTAAACCTAGGCATGAAAGAAGATTCGATGCGCCTTCGTGACCATGAGGATGATGAGCTATCTCACTACTCTAACGCTACAACAGATATCGAATTCAAATTCCCATTTGGCTGGGGAGAGCTTTGGGGTGTAGCAGATCGTACAGATTACGACTTAAAACAACATATGGAGCACTCTGGTGAAGATTTCACTTACATTGATCCTGTATCAAATGAACGTTATGTTCCTTATTGTATTGAACCATCATTAGGCGCTGATCGTGTAACATTAGCTTTCTTGTGTGATGCCTATGATGAAGAGGAACTAGAAGGTGATGATAAACGTACGGTTTTACGTTTCCACCCTGCTCTGGCTCCATTTAAAGCTGCTGTGCTACCACTTTCTAAAAAATTATCTGATGAAGCTACAGATGTTTGGGCTGAACTGCGTAAAGCCTTCCCTGTTGATTTTGATGAATCACAATCAATTGGTAAACGTTACCGTCGTCAAGATGAAATTGGTACACCATTCTGTATCACATATGATTTTGATTCAAAAGAGGATGGCCAAGTAACAGTACGTCATCGTGACTCTATGACACAAGTTCGTATGCCTATTGCTGAAGTAAAAGCATATATTGAAAAACACCTACAATTCTAATCACTTAAAAAAGAGGGGGTAGCCAGCAGGCAACTCCCTCTTTCTTATGCTTTAAATGTTGAAAATAAACGCTCTTGCATTTTTTCCTCGAATGAAAACTTTTTCATGCTCAAACCTATTAAGCTTACTAATAGCTCCTCAATATCCGCTAGTGAGTAATAAAGGAATGTACCTTCTCGCATTGGACGAACCCGTTTGTCAAAAGTTAGTTCATCTTCAATAAAGTAAGCGACATTAACATCACAATGTTCCATCAATTGTGTAATACGTTGATCATCACCTGGGTTTATAAAGAATGGCACAATTTTATCAATATACAAAATACTTTGAACAAGCTTAATGAAGAAATTTTCACGCAACGATGTCTCCACAACTAATATGGTCGTTTGCTCATGTTGATAATCCATATATAAAACGTTTAATTGCTCCTCTAGGAGCGTTTTTAAAATACCAATAGAATTGCGATACTTTGTCATATCCGTTTGGATTTCCCTTGTTAGTAAACGTAAAATACGAAAGGCTGGCAGAAAAATTTTTAAGACAATTTCTTTAGGATGTAAATGGTCAATTAATTTATTAAAATGAATTCTCAGATTATTTTCGTCACAGCGGATTAATTGCTCTACAAATAAGTTGAAAATCTCTTCAAAGCTATTCGCTCGATAGTCGATCATTTTCGTAATTCTCACACTATAGTTCAAAGGAAGATTCATTGATTTTTGCTCATCTAACAATCTTACTTTTGGTAATGTTGGAAATAAATCATAAACAAGTTCTACTTGTGCACTGCGATTATCGGATAACATAACAACAGAGTTTACTGGGTAAATCCCTAAACATTCTACAAATTTATGCATAAAGCTCTCATTATATAAATGTCGATCTCTGTATAAGACAGCTAAAGCATCTGTAGCACCATAGCCAACATGATAGACTCTCTTGGATGTCATCGCTGAATATACATCAACAATTTGTAATAATTGTACACCCTCACTCATATCATCCGCACAAAGTTGATTTGGATAGCCCTTTCCCGCAAAACGTTCATGATGATCTCTTGCCAAATAGGCAATGTCTTCCTCGTTATGTTCCATGAGTAGCTCGTAGCCTTTTGTTGTGTGCGTCTTTACAATATCGAACTCATCTTCAGAGAGTTTACGTTTCAGATTTAATATTTCTTGGGGTATAAAAACCTTCCCGATATCATGGAACAGGTAGCCCCTAGCTAATGTTTCAATATCTGTTAAACCTAGGTATCTAGCAAAAATTGTACCTAATACAAACACATCAAATGAATGGACAAATGAATACTCGTCCCATTCCTTTAAACGCATAAGTAGCTCATAGCGATGTTTTTTTTCCAAAATCTTTTCAAAAACACCTCTTACATAAGCCGTATCCTGTATGCTTTTAAGAATTTGTCCATAGCGTAATTCGTGCACGACATTCTCCAACGTTGTCATAAAAAGCTGACTAACTGTCTCTTTATAATCATCCACAGGATCTCTTTTTTCAATTAATGGGGCAAATAGATCTTCATATTCTCTTGTTCGTTGAGCACTTAAATCATGTACAACTCGAACTGAATTAGATGGCAAATAGACAGATAATTCATCTACTTTACGAAGTTTAAGTAAGGCAATAATTCGCTCCGTTAAAACTAAATCCTTTTTAGCCAATAAACGATACTCTGAAAAAATATCTTCTGCTAATATATCATTTGCTTCAACTTCATGAATACTTAAGGTTACTTTTCGTAGCATATATTTTGCCACATACGCAATGTACTAAGCACTATGTGACTCCCTCCTTCTTCCATAGGACTGCGCTATTCTGATAAACGTATAACAATACGTTTTGCTGATAGAGGCTTTTATATTTCATAGGCATGTCTAAAGTGATCTAGCGTACATCAGTTTCGATGGAGATTAAACGACTTAATTATATTTAAAAAATATAATTACCATTATCTATACCATTTACAATATCATAGGTTAAAATGCCTTTTCAACTAGTATATGGGTCTCGAATGAACAGTTTCTACCACTTATATAATGAAAACTAAACAAAAATACAAATCTTTTTACCTATTAAAATACTTATAAATATATAAATAAATAAAAATATAGATAAATAAGACTTCATATTATTCATTTAAAGACGGAAAAATAACAAATAAAATTAAATTTACGCAATAATTTTATTTTGTAAAAATTGAAATTTATTCATTAAAAAGAAAGGTAATCTAGTTGTATCCTCCTATAAAATCAAAGGTATTTCTTTTTATTTAAAAGATAAAATGAAGCGAGTTCTGTGCTATGCAAGTTAATTAGTTTTAGCTCCCCCTTTTTACATAAGGTATAATCGATTACCGAACAGTCATGATATGGATGAAATTCCCTCTATGCGTTGTTCCATCTTTTTGGTATAAATAAGTTATTATAGTTAGTATTAGCTGTTAAATAATGAATAATTGACAGGCTAAAGACACATCACCTTTTAACATTCATTCGTCCGGAAGTTTGAACTGATACATAGGAAGGTCTGACCAGAAATATATATACTATAAAATTTTCTATTGTACTTTTTGGAGGAATTTAATTGCAGTCTCAACGTTTATTTCAACTAGCTATGGCTTCTGCTTTAGCAACAAGTGCGATTATTATCGCACCACCCGCACACGCAGCATCATTTTTTCCTGATATCAACCCAACCAATGAAGAAGGTAAGGCTATTATTCAATTAGCAGAGCGTGGCATTATTTCAGGCTATATGGATGGGACATTTAAACCCGCTAATCCTATTACACGTACACAGGCTGCGAAGATTTTAGCAGGTATTTTAAAGTTAGATACAGTTCACGTAAAAAATCCCCAATTCAAAGACATCAAACCTGGCGATGAAAACTACGGAGCCATTGCAGCATTAGCAAATGCTGGCATTATTAATGGTGCAAATGGTTATTTCTACCCTACTCAAAATATAACTCGCGAGCAAATGTCTAAAATGATTGCGAAAGGCTTTGGATTAACAAGTACGAGTAACACACAATTACCATTTACAGACGTTAAAAAGGGGAATGAATTTGAGCCTCATATTAAAGCATTGTTTGCAAATGGGATTACCAAAGGAACATCTGCAACCACTTTCGGCCCAAAAAGCAATGTAAAGCGCTCTCAGCTGGCTGCTTTTGTTGTACGAGCTGAAAAGTTGCTAGGCAATGCAACCGTCTATGCAAGTCAATTTAAACAGGACTATATTTTTGCTTCTTATGGTGGTCTTGAGCCAGCAGAGGATATTTTCACATGGAATGAAGAGGAAGATATGACAGAGTCTATCACAATTACCCCTATAAAAGAAGGTACGGGTAAATTAGTGATTACTGGATTGACTGATGATTCAGAGGACTTTATTGACATTTTTTATTTAGTACATGTCAAAAATGTAAATGGTAAGCTGAAGGTAACACTTGAAGAAGTAGAAGAAGATGATTATATCGAAAATTTACCACTCGATTTGTCTGAGAGCAAATTACCATTCATACCAACAGAGGTGACGGTTCAAAACGCGAATGGACAGCCACTCGCTTCAAATTTCTATAACTTTAATCAACAAGATCAAACACTGTCCATTTCGCAAAATGGACAATACATTGTTAGATTTTCAGATGGGACGCAACAACAAAAGATGGCCGCAGATGTGTATTCCTATGATTTTGTTCGCAGCATTGATTTATATCATTTGACAGATGAATTAATACTGACAGCGCAAGAATTACCTTTCGAACCAACACATGTAGCACTCGAAAGCTTTGGTTTTGAGCCAGTGCCTGTAAAAGCGACAATTCTTGACGGGCAACTACATATTACGCCAAAAGCTGAAGGTCTAGCGATTCTCCATTTAACAGGTAAAAACAATGAAACATCATACCTTTATATTGAAAGTAAAAAAATTGCTGGACAGTGGGCCTTTTTAGTGACAGAGGATGAGGATGAATTTTAAATAACGTGAAATGCCAGATGAACATTATGATTCATCTGGCATTTTGTCTTTCGAGCGTATTTGCAGTTCAGGGGTACGTTCTAGTTGCTCTATAAATTTTCTCGTCTTAAACCGAATACCGGTTTGTTCTTCATAGATGGTTGTTATAATTTTTTTAATGAAATATTTTGTTTCTTTTTTTAGTTCTATTTTTCCAATTTGGTCGATAGGAACAGTGTAGAACATCCTGATAAGTTTCAGCTGTGTTGGCGTTAAGCGAATGATATAGGGGTCATGCTGATAACAGCGATGGCATAAGAATCCTCCTTGAGCAAAGGAAAAAGCGAATTCCCCATCTACTGCGCCACACGCAGCACAGGCATGTAAAATAGGTTGTACACCTGTATAGGGCAACATTTTCCATTCAACAAATAGCGTAATAGCTTCAGGATCGTAGCCATCCTCAATTGCTTGTAGTGCATGTAGTAAAACATCGAACGCAAATGGCTCTGGCTTTCCTTCTTCCACAACTCGCTCCACTAATTCCATAATATAGCTAGCATAAGCAGTAGCCATAATATCCTCACGAATATGGCGCATTGAATTTAAATGTTCTCCCTGTTGCAAAGTTCCCATGCCTGTATGATGTTGTACCATAAACATCCCATAGGTAAAGGGTTGCGTGATGGAAGCCAATCTACTAGAAGGTTTTTTTGCCCCTCTAGCCATCGTAGCCACTTTACCAGCTTCCCGAGTTAGCAAAATAACAATCTTATTAGATTCCCCATAAGCGCGAACCTTTAATACAATCCCCTCCCATTTATGAAGCATAATCCCCCTCCTTTCATAAAAGAACTATCCATGCAAAGAGAGCTGCCCAAAATAATTTTGGACAGCTCAAAAATAAAAATGATCAAATACTTCTAGATCCTTTTGTGCCTACAAGAAGAAGTTAACCTAAAACCGTCACGTCAAAATTTGGCGTCTATTCCTGATTCAACGGGCCATGTTCGTCAACGTTACAATTCATTGGCTAAGCCAGTAAAAACTTAATATTCATCATCACGGAATCCAAAATCACGTAAATGTGTAGCTTTATTACGCCAATCTTTTTGCACCTTTACCCATAGCTCTAAATAAACTTTAGACCCTAGAAGCATTTCGATATCCTTTCGCGCACGTGTCCCTACTTCTTTTAGCAAGGCTCCACGTTTTCCAATAACTATCCCTTTTTGAGAATCACGCTCCACAATAATTGTAGCCGCTACATGAATTTTATCCTCATTTTCTTCATCACGACGAATTTTATCAATTACCACCGCGATAGAATGGGGAATTTCTTCACGCGTTAAATGTAGGACTTTTTCACGAATAAGTTCAGATATGATAAATCGTTCAGGATGATCTGTCACTTGATCGGCTGGGTAATACTGAGGTCCTTCTGGTAAATACTTCGCCAATGTCACTAATAAATTTTCAACATTATTGCCTTGTAGCGCAGAAATCGGTACAATCTCCGCAAAGTCATAGCGCTCTTTATAGCTCTCAATAATTCCCATTAGTTCATCTGGATGAATGGCATCAATTTTATTGATGACCAAAAAGACAGGTGTTGGGTTTCCTGCTAGCATTTCTAGAATAAATTCATCACCTTTACCGAGTTTTTGCTCAGCATTAACCATAAACATAATAACGTCTACTTCACGCAATGTGTTTTTAGAAACCTTCAGCATGAAATCGCCTAGTTTATGTTTTGGCTTGTGAATACCTGGTGTATCAATAAAAATCATTTGGCTATCATCTGTTGTTAGTACGCCTTGTACTTTATTTCGTGTTGTTTGTGGCTTATCACTCATGATCGCAATTTTTTGGCCAATGACACGATTTAAAAATGTCGATTTGCCAACATTTGGACGACCAATGATGGAGATAAAGCCTGATTTATAGCCATTTTTAGTTTCCTGCATTCTCTAAATCCTCCGTCGTAAATGCAAACGGTAGTAATTCGCCCACTGACGTTACCGTCACATCACCTTTTAAATTCGTTAAATAAACAGGCATAGTTGGAGCACAAAACTCCATCATGACCTGGCGACATGCTCCACATGGGGCGCATGGTCCGTCTGTATCAGCTACAATGGCAATGGCCTCGAATTCGTAAATCCCCTCCGATACTGCCTTAAAAAACGCTGTACGTTCAGCACAATTTGTCATACTATAGCCTGCATTTTCAATATTACAACCGTGAATAACCTCTCCATCTTTAGTTAGTAGAGCTGCCCCTACTTTAAATTTTGAATAAGGAACATAGGCTTTTTCACGTGCCTTTTTTGATTCTTCTAATAATGCATGCATATCCATTGTCATCTATACTAATTCTCCCTCACATTTATGGTTTATTTTCAATTAGAAGACACTCATTTCCATTAAAACCATTTTGGCAGAAAGATGAGTAATCCGATTATAGCACTGAATAGCGCAAATACAAGCACTGCACCTGCTGCAATATCTTTTGCTTGCTTAGCAAGCGGATGTATCTCTGGGGAAGCTAAATCGACTACCCGTTCGATAGCTGTATTCATCATTTCCAGCGCAAACATTAGTGCTATTAATAGTAGCACAATATACCACTCCATACGAGATAAACCTGTCAAATAACTAGCCAGTATAACAATGATTGCACTTACTATATGTGATTTCAAATTTTGTTCTTTACTTGCAGTTATGATGCCTTCAAAAGCATAGCCAAAAGATCGCAAGTATTTTCGCAAATTCATCTAATCTCGACCTAAGCCAAAAGTTTGGAGAATCTCATCTTGCTTTGCAAACATCACTTTCTCTTCTTCTGGCTCCATATGGTCATAACCAAGTAAATGTAAAAAACCATGTACAGCTAAAAAGCCTAATTCTCGCTCAAAGGAATGATTATATTCCTCTGCTTGCTCTTTTGCACGATCAGTCGAAATAATGATATCACCTAATACACGTGGCATACCTTCAAAAGTTACTTCAATTTCCCCTTCACCTAGCTCCTCTAGTGCAAAGGAAATGACATCTGTTGGTTGATCTTTGCCACGATATTCACGATTAATATCTTGAATTGCCTTGTTCGTTACAAACGTCACCGAAACCTCTGTTTCTGGCTCAATATTTTCTACACTTGCAGCATGATGTAATAGCTTTTCAACAAGTTCGATATGTTGTGCTCCCACTTCATTTGTTTCATCCGTAAAATCAATTGTTAAAATCATAGATCCTCCTACTTATCTGCCTTTGGATATTCAATACGTGAATGGAATATCCCATTCAACGTTTCACAAAGTACTCTCTCTATACATTTTAACTCTTTTATTGAAATATCGCATTCATCAAACTGATTATCTTGGACGCGATCATCGATAATCGCTCGTACTAGCTTCTGAATTTTCTCTGCATTTGGCTCTTTCATAGAACGTACTGCTGCCTCGACACTATCCGCAACACTTATAACAGCTGCTTCTTTTGTTTGTGGTTTGGGCCCTGGGTATCGGAACTTTGCCTCATCAATATTTTTTCCTTCTTCCTTTGCTTTAAACAAGAAGAATTTTAACAAACTTGTGCCATGATGTTGTAAAGCGATATCAATAATTTCTTGGGGCATTTTATAACGTTTTAACATATTGGCACCATCTGTCGTATGGGCGATAATAATCTCTGCACTTGTTTCAGGTGGTAACGAATCATGCGGATTGATGCCCGACATCTGATTTTCGATGAAAAAGGAAGGTCGTTTGGTTTTACCAATATCATGATAATAACAACCTACACGCGCTAATAAACCGTCAGCACCAATCTCTTCACACGCAGCTTCCGCTAAGTTCGCTACCATCACACTATGATGATATGTCCCTGGAGTTTCCATTAATAATTTTTTTAATAATGGATGGTTGGGATTGGATAGCTCAATTAAGCGTAAAGACGAAAGCAAGCTAAACGCCGATTCAAAGAATGGTAAAAGTCCCATCGTTAATGCCCCTGAAAGCAAGGCTGATAACATCGCCGCTATTAAGTAAAATGCTAATTCTGGTAAGCCATAGGATGATTGTGTCATTAACAAATAAAACGCAATAAATGCCATGTTTACAAGGGAAATCACACCAACCGCATGTAAAATATGTGAGCGTTTTTCCACACTACGCAAAAAGAATAGGCTTGCAAACCCTCCGAATATGATATACAGCGTAATTTCCATTTGCATAACTGAGGAATAGCCTTCTTGAAAAATTACCCCTGCTGAAGCAGCCGTCATAACTGTAATTAATACGGCTGCTCGCTCATCTGCTAGCAATCGTACAAGCATCGTCGCTAGTGCTGTCGGAAATAAAAAGGCAATCGTCACATCAAAGCCACTAGAAACTAAGCTAATAAATTTCATTAGCAAAATAGACAAGCTATAAACAATCACTGTGACTAACAGTGCATTACGTTTTTTTCGTTCGTTCGTCTCCCAACGCTCAAATAAAATATACATAAACATCATTTGTAGTAGCGTTAAAATAATAAGCCCTGCTATCGGCTTAAAGGAGGCTTTATTACTAACCATCCCTAATAGCTCTAATTGTCTAAAAGCCTCATTGTCAATAATTTGGCCTTCTTGAACAATAATCTGACCTTGTAAAATTCGTGTCGGCTCTACACTTTCTTTGGCCTGCTGTTTTCGAATCTTTGTTTGTTCTTCGTTAATTGTTTCATTTTCAATAATGCTTGTACGTCCTATTAACACGACTGTATTGAATATTTTATCAGGATATCCTCTTTGTCCACGAATCTTTGTTTCAAAATCATTTTGTGCAACAAAGACGTTCTCTGGTCGGATGGATTTTTGTAAATATTCCTCTACAAATTTAGATAATTGCGTACTTGTTCTAGTTAAATCATCTTCACTTTGTACTAATAGACCTTCCAGCTGAGAATCTGTAAAAATTAACGGCATCTGGTCTTCGTCAATGGATTCAAATTTTTTTCGAAGCTGTGTAACCTGGTCTGCAATAGGAATAGGTTCCTTACTATTTGCAACATCTTTTTTCACTTCCAAAACATAATCAAATAATGATGTTACAATCGCTGCTCTTTGCTTGGCGACATCCTCCGAAAATTGATAGACTGAATCCACTGCATTGGCAGCTTTTTCTCGCTCTAGCTGTGTTTTATAAGTGTCTTCAATCGTTTTAGTAGATCGTACGGTTTCAGGCGCAAGCTGTAATGGTTTGAAATCATATGTAACTCCTTTAACATTGCCATACATGAACCCAAATTGTAGGCCACCTGTTAAAATGAGAATGATGATAAGAAAGTAGCGAAAACCGATAAGCTCTGTAAATTTTCGAAGTTGTTTCTCCATCTGGCACCTCCTCTATCTACCTACTATCATACCAATTCAACATACATTTTTCTCGAAAAATGTATAAGAAAGCAAAAAACAGCTATGCATCTTCGCATAGCTGTCACATTTTTTTCCATATTTTGATTAAATTCGTGGTTTAGGTTTTAACTATATGGATGTTTTAAACCTCGTTGCCCCTGTCGCTTCGCTTTCGGGGCAGACTTTAGAATTGCTACGCAATTCTAAAGTTGCTGTTCTTCGTAGGCTTGAATGATTTTGGCTACGATTGGGTGACGTACGACATCGCCTTGTTCTAGTACTTGGAAATGAATAGATTTAACATACTTTAATGTACGTTCTGCTACAATCAAGCCAGATTCTGTATTTTTGGGTAAGTCGATTTGCGTTTTATCACCTGTGATGACCATTTTAGAGCCGAAGCCTAGACGAGTTAGGAACATTTTCATTTGTTGATGTGTTGTATTTTGTGCTTCATCTAAAATAACAAAGGCATCATCTAATGTACGGCCACGCATATAGGCTAAAGGGGCGATTTCAATCGTTCCGCGTTCAATTAGCCGCTGTGTTTGTTCTGAGCCGTAGATGTCGTTTAAAGCGTCGTAGAGAGGTCGTAGATATGGATCGACCTTTTCCTTTAAATCTCCTGGAAGAAAGCCTAGAGACTCTCCAGCTTCAACAGCAGGGCGAGTTAAAATAATTCTCTTAACATGGCCGTTTTTAAGTGCCTGTGTTGCCATGACTACCGCTAAATACGTTTTCCCAGTACCGGCTGGACCAATACCGAAAACAACGTCTTTATGACGGATTGCTTGTATGTATTCTCGTTGACCAATTGTTTTTGCACGAATTGACTTACCTTTCGTCGTGCGTGCTATTTCTTCATCATATAGTTCTGCAAAATACTCGATTGTTCCTTTTTGTGTCATTTCAATAGCTGTTGTGACATCACGTTGATCAATATTAATTCCTTTGCGAATGACCTTCAATAAAGCATGCAGAAGAAATGTTGCCTGTTCCTTAGCATTTTCTTCACCCGCAAGTTGAATTTGTTCACCACGCGTAATGATATGAACATTAAGTGCTTCTTCAACTAATTTCATATTTGCATCGGAAATACCTAGTAGCATAACCGCTTCATTTGGATTATCCACCTGTAATACAGTTAACTGTTCTGACATAATCATTCTCCTTGTAGGCCTTGTATTGGACTTGCAATGTTTTCATTGACTAAAAATAGAACTTTCCCTTCAACTGTACCATTCCCCCACTTTGCCTGTAAAAGGTTTTCTTTCTTGATGATTGTTTTTGCAGGTAACGAACGTAATACTTTTTCATGCAATAAAGGAATCAGCAATGACTCAATTTTCGATTCATCCAACTCTACTTGCATCGTTTTCGTCTGTTGCTCCTCTACAATTGAAACATAGGGAGATAGCCAATTCGGTAAATCCTTTCTTTGTACATAATCCACCTTTTCCTCATGTATACCCTTTATCAACACTCGCCATTGCTTTTGCTGCAAGGTTTCCACGGTAATTTTTGTTGGAATTTTAAATGAACATTCAAGCCAATAGTCTGCATAAACCTCTCCCTTCGCCCCTACAAAAACTTGATCTGTGCCACTTTCTAATACACCACTTACGAGGACGTCACCCTCGTAGGCTGTATCATTTACTGAAATTTTTCGCTCGCCATGCTGTATATTAAAGTGTGTAATGACACCACTTTTCGTTGCTACTATATGGGAGGCTAATTTATCAGTTGTTTGCTCTGTTTGTTTAGGTGATTCTTGTGGTCTCAAAATTACTCGTCCGCCATGTTTATCAATATGAACCCATGATAGCTCTCGGTGTTGCTCTAACAGCTTTTGTCGTATAACCGTATTGGAAGGTAACTTTTTTTGAGATAAAGGGGTTTCTAATTGAAAGGTTTCATGAAAGGTCTTACCTAAACGCTGCTCTAGTTCTGGTGTTGCGGCTTCTATGTCCACTCGCCATATGACTTGTGCACAAAGAATTGGAATAGCAATCATAAAGGCTAAGCCCAATAAAGTCCAAATTTGCGCTCGAAAAACTTGAAGCTCATCTGCATAAAATACAGCCATTTTTAAGCGAAAACGTCTTCGTACACGGCGAATTTTTGGTAGATAATGCATCGTCGTTTCAAAGGAAACTTCCTGCTCACGAAAGACAACACGCTTTAATGGGACATGTTGAGCGTGCAATGCTTGAATAAAAGGATGAACATTTTCATGGCGCTTTATACGTATAATGATTGGCCGATTATTCCACATTTTAGCTCACACCCATATTCTTTGTCATTTTCATATGAAGCTCCTGTAGATTGTCAACAGTGAGATGTAGCATTTCTTCTTTGAGCGCATTGATTGTCACTGAATCCGCATTGACAGTAATATGATAATCTGCATAGACAAACGAACAGGTCGTCGCATCTGCATGAATAAAACGGTAGGGTCCAATAATTTTTAATGATTCGTATTCTAACAACTCAAGTAGTGGCGTTAATTGAAATAATTTTTTCATAAAAAATGCCTCCTTCTTCGGCAATATATGCATCGAAAAAGGAGGACATGCTAGTTATTTTCTTTTTGATTTCGGTGGCCCTAATATTTCAGCCATCACGATTGCTTGCATAAGATCATTTTTAGATTGAGGTAGTTGTAAAGTCAAATTTGTGCCAACTGATTGCACTTCTTTTTTTCCAGCAGCTAATCGTCCTCGACCTTCTCGATTAGAAGAACGGCTAGGGATATCTGCTGGAATGACAGCTGGAGCAACATAGCTTGGTATTTCCCTTTTCACTTGTTCTTCAACAAATTTTTTAGGCTCCTCGACTTTCTCATTTTCTGGAATCCAATCTCCTATAAATTCTCGTGCAAAATCTTCAAAACTCTGTGCTTTCCCAGTACGATGTGGTGCTTTCTCCGTAACTGGAGGCTCCACCACGGTGTCTTTATTAAAAGGAGGCATCTGCTTCTGAGGCTTTTTATTTTTTGATTTTCCGAAAATAGAGCTGACTATGGCAATTATGGCGAAGATTATTAACTGTTCCATATGTTAGTTTCGCTCCTTTCCGTTATTATTAAGCATTGGGTTCATTTTTTTCTGGTTTATCATTGCTTACTTTTGAGATAGAGTCGCGCATCGCTGTATCTGCTTGGATATTGCGATAGTTCATATAATCCATAATGCCAAGATTACCAGAACGTAAGGCTTCAGCCATCGCTTGTGGTACTTCCGCTTCTGCTTCTACTACTTTTGCCTTCATCTCTTGAACACGTGCAATCATTTCTTGCTCGTTTGCTACAGCCATTGCACGACGTTCCTCAGCTTTTGCTTGCGCAATGTTTTTATCAGCTTGTGCTTGTTCAATTTGTAATTCAGCCCCGATGTTTTTACCGATATCTACATCCGCAATATCAATGGATAAGATTTCAAAGGCTGTTCCTGAATCCAAACCTTTAGATAAAACCGTTTGTGAAATCATATCTGGATTTTCTAATACTTCTGTATGACTAGTAGCCGAACCAATTGTAGAAACGATCCCTTCCCCTACACGGGCAATAACTGTTTCTTCACCAGCACCACCGACTAAACGCTCGATGTTGGCACGCACGGTAATACGAGCCTTTGCTTTTACCTCAATCCCGTTCATTGCTACACCTGAAATGAAAGGTGTTTCAATAACTTTTGGATTAACAGACATTTGAACAGCTTCTAATACATCACGCCCAGCTAAATCAATTGCTGCACAACGTTCAAATGACAGCTCAATATTGGCACGGTGAGCCGCAATTAAGGCATTCACTACACGGTCAACATTACCACCTGCTAAATAGTGACTCTCTAACTGATTAATCGTTACAGGTAAACCTGCTTTATGTGCTTTAATCAACGGATTAACAATTCGAGAAGGGATTACACGACGCAATCGCATCCCAATTAATGTAAAAATGCTCACACGTACACCTGCTGCTAATGCAGAAATCCACAATGCAACGGGTACAAAGGTAAAGAATACCGCAAGCACAATGAATAAAATAACTAGTCCAGCAATAGGACCAATCAAAGCTAAATCAAAACCCATTTTCTATTCCTCCATCTCTTTATCTGTTTGTCTCACAACAATGCGTGAGCCTTCAACTTTAATAATTTCTACATGTTGATTGGCATCGATATAGCCACCTTCTGATACAATATCAATGCGTTCACTACCAAGTACCATTGTTCCAGATGGACGAAGTGGTGTAAGCGTTTTCCCAATTTTTCCTAACAGTTCTGTGCGATTCACATTGGATACATACCCTTCTTCTGTCGTGGTTGCATCCATTAACACAAGCCTGTTTAAGACATGCAGTTTTTTCCCGAAAAATTTCATCAGAATCACCATTCCTATCATCGCTATCACAAGCGCAATGAGAATTGCTACTATCATTTGCATCATATTTGCACCTGCCAGTATCAGACTTAGTACTATTAAGACACCACCTAAAATACCAACAATTCCACCAGGGACAAAAAACTCTGCAATTAAAAGGGCTAAGCCAACAATAAATAACAATAATGTTTCATATCCCGCAAAGCCGGCCACCATATGTCCAAAGAAAAATAAACCAAGTGCTGATAAGCCCATTATACCTGGAACACCAAATCCTGGCGAATAAAGCTCCATCACAAGTCCTAAGCTAGCGATAGACAATAGAATAGGTACAATGATGGGATTTGTAATAAAACGAGCTAACTTTTCAGAAAAGGTTGGTTCAATGGGAACAACATCACTACCATTCAAGTTGGTTACTTCTAAAAGCTCCTGAAAATCGTTAACCGTCCCTTCAGAATATTTAACCTTTGCTGCCTCTGAGGCTGATAGGGTTAACAAATTCTTTCCGCCAGCACGGTATTCTGGTAGTTCATAGTTGGTATCTGCCATTGCTAATGCATACTTAGGGTCGCGCCCTGACGTTTCTGCTGCTGCTTTCATTTGAGCAAGCCAAGCGCTATTGGCCTTTAGGTCGGCTGCATTACCTGCTGAATCGATAACTGCCGCTGCACCGATTGTTCCATTTGGAACCATGTAGATCTCATCCGCATGTAAGGCTAAAAACGCTCCTGCTGAGTGCGCATCCTTATTAATATAAGCAATCGTTTTTATTTGCGTTGCATCCATAAGCATGGCGATATCGCTTGCTGCATTCACAAAACCGCCAGGCGTATGTATTTCTAAGATAATCGCCTCTGCATTGTTTTCTTCAGCCTCTTTAAAAGCTCGTTCTAAAAATGCATGAAGTCCTCGCTCTACTTCATTATGAATCGGAACATGATAAACCTTATTACTGGCTAAAGCCGAAGTTAATGGAAACGCTAACAAAAGAGTCATCCATATCACTAGTAAATAGCTGAGGATTCTCCGTTTTCGCATCTTTTTCCCTCCCTTCTAACATGCCTCTCCTCTGTATATACGGTCAATCATGCGAAAAGTTTCACAAATCTTAAAAAATTTATTAATTATTTATCATTCGATCTAATGCCAATTACTAACACTTAGTATGTGCAAAAAAGCCGAATGAATCAAAGTGATTTCATTCGGCTTTTTCATATGTACGTAAAGTTGAGCAATGTAAAATACCTGAAATTAATCAAAAATGTGATTAATTTCAGGTATAACTTTGTCTGCTCAGTGAATCATACAATTGCGTGTTATGAACGTAGGGATTTTTAATGGGAAATTAAATTACCACTTACGTTTACGTGCAGCTTCTGATTTCTTTTTACGTTTTACGCTAGGTTTTTCGTAGAACTCGCGCTTTCTAACTTCTTGAATTGTACCACTTTTTGATACAGTACGTTTGAAGCGGCGAAGAGCATCTTCAAGCGATTCGTTTTTGCGAACGACAGTTTTTGACATCTCTCTTTCCCTCCCTCCGAACACACGTCAATACACAATTAGGCAAATCACCTTCTGTTGTGTACTAAAAAATTATATCGTATTGTCTAATAATGGTCAATAGAAAGTATGCGAAATTATCAAGTGAATTTTTGGTTTTATTTTTGCTCGAATTATTCATACACAATTCGCCCACAATAAAAATAATTACATTTTCCTAACAATTAAGGGGTTTACAAAAAATAGAATAAGGGCGTAGAATAATCACATTCAATTTCATATCGGCCAAATCTCAACTATTTGAGAACGGAGGAACCAATCTTTTGGGGTTAATTCTGCTTTAGCAGAAGGGATGAGAAAGCTCTTTCGCCATCCTACCCGTCAGCTAACTTCGTCGGCTAAAGCGAAGGAGGTCGTTATTGACCACCATTATTAGCATGCTTTCTACCCTTTTCATGCTCTAATCGTAGGTCTTTTTATTATGCCATCTAACAAACAGTTGTTTACTATTCAGAATTGAGGGAAAATTAAATGAACAATTTTAAAAGAGCATTAAATCCTCCCAAAGTTCTTGTATTGGGCTTTGCCCTTATCATTGCCATAGGTACGTTTCTTTTAACAATGCCATTTTCTACTGAGGATGGGAAGGGTTTGCCCTTTTTAGATGCTTTATTCACTGCTACATCAGCTACTTGTGTCACAGGTTTAATTGTAGTTGATACAGGTGATACCTTCTCTATTTTTGGCGAAGTGGTCCTTTTATTCTTAATCCAAATTGGCGGTTTAGGATTTATGACATTTGCCACATTATTATTTTTACTGCTTGGAAAGAAAATTTCATTAAAAGAAAGACTGCTGCTTAAAGAAGCATTTAATAATATCTCCATTGCTGGTCTTGTTCGATTAGTGAAAAGAATATTGCTCTTTACAGCATGTATTGAAATAATCGGTGGTCTAATTCTATCGATTCGTTTTTCTTTTGATATGCCTATTGGAAAGGCCCTTTATTTTGGATTTTTTCATGCCATATCCAACTTCAACAACGCGGGCTTCGATTTAATGGGTGGCTTTAACGGAATGACTGCCTATGTTGATGACCCCTTTGTTGTTTTCACCATCTGTGCTCTTATTACAATCGGTGGATTAGGCTTTATTGTGATGAATGAATTGTATGAATATCGTGTAACTAAAAGGCTTTCTGTCCATTCAAAAATAGTCTTAGTAACGACACTTTTGCTCACTGTTAGCGGAACCATTTTGATATTTTTGTTTGAGTATGGCAACCAAAAAACTCTTGGACCATTATCCGAATGGGGTAAAGTATTAGGTTCCCTTTACCAAGCGGTTACACCACGAACTGCTGGCTCCAATACACTGGCTATTGGGGACTTAACGCATTCTACATTATTTTTAATGATTCTTTTCATGTTTATTGGGGCAGGCTCTGGGTCGACTGCTGGAGGTATTAAAATCACAACCTTTGCTGTTTTAGTAGCTACTATGTGGTCACAAATTCGAGGAAAAGAAGATGTCGTTCTCTTTAAACGTAGAATTGTTACTGAAACTATCTTAAAGGCTTTGACGGTTACAATGTGTGGAGGATTAATTGTTGTAGTCGTGACGATTATTCTCAGTATCACGGAACAGCATCATAGCTTTATGATGTACTTATTTGAGGCTACCTCTGCGTTTGGTACTGTTGGTCTTTCGATGGGCCTAACTCCAGAGCTAACACCTGCTGGTCGTCTTCTTCTGATTATTACAATGTTCGCAGGAAGAGTAGGACCATTAACCATTGCTTTTGCCATTGCAAAACGAAGAAAAAAAGAGAGTTTCCGCCACCCAAAAGGAAATATTATGATTGGATAACCAAATGAGAGGAAGACAGAACGCTATGACCATTAAACAATACGCTGTGATTGGCTTAGGTAGATTCGGAACAAGCGTCGCTCGCAGATTGCATGAAGCTGGACAGGAAATATTAGGAATTGATATAAATGAAGAAAGAGTAGAGGATGCCGAACCCTATGTGACTCACGCTGTGGTTGCAGATACAACAGAAGAAAAAGCCTTAAAATCGATTGGTATTGGTAACTTCGATTGTGTTATCGTAGCGATCGGTAATGATATGCAATCTAGTATTTTAACCGTCTCTTTATTAAAAGAGCTAGGGATCAAAAAAGTGATCGCAAAGGCACTTGGTAAAAGACATGGACAAGTGTTAGATAAAGTAGGAGCTGATTGGATTATTTACCCAGAAAGAGATATGGGTGAACGTGTAGCTAATCAACTCCTATCCCCAAATATGTTGAATTATATCGAATTATCAAAGGAATACAGCATTGAAGAAATTATGATTCCTTCCAAAATGGCTGGACAAAACCTTCGGGATTTAGACTTGCGCGCAAAATATAACGTCAGTGTAATTGCGATTGTGCGCGAAGGTGAAATTATTATCTCCCCTTCTCCTGAGCAAATTATTGAAAAGGAAGATTTATTAGTAATGATTGGTCATCGAAAAGATCTTAGCTTATTCTCAAATATTCAGTAACCGCAAAAAGGCTGTGTCAAGTTCACCTTGATACAGCCTGCCATTTTTGTCTTAGAAAACTTTCTTTTGATCTCTATCATCTTTTAAAATTTCAACAGCCTCTCTAAAGCGCTGGGAATGAACAATTTCCCGTTCACGTAAAAACTTCAAGCTATCATTTAAATCCGTGTCATCTGATAAGTCAATAATCCATTGATATGTGGCACGTGCCTTTTCTTCGGCTGCTATATCCTCATACAAATCCGCGATAGGGTCACCCTTTGCTTGAATATAGGTTGCTGTGAATGGTACCCCCGAGGCGTTTTGATAAAATAGAGCCCGATCGTGATTTACATAATGATCACCCAATCCAGCTTCTTTCAGCATTTCTGGTGTTGCATCTTTTGTTAGCTTATAAATCATCGTGGCAATCATTTCTAAATGTGAAAATTCCTCTGTTGCTATATCGGTCAATAACCCTACTACTTTGTCAGGAATCGTATAGCGCTGATTCATATAGCGTAGAGCTGCTGCCAGTTCCCCATCCGCTCCTCCATATTGTTCAATTAAAAACTTTGCAAGCATTGGGTTACATGTACTAACTTTTACCGGATACTGGAGTTTCTTTTCATAATACCACAAAGATTTTTCCTCCTAGTCTTTTGTTTAGACTTGCCATGGCCATGGTGTATCAATCCAGTTAAAAGGATAATTCGAATAGCTTCTCCCAAAATTCATGAGTGGTCCATATTTTTGCTCAAAATCAATTTTAAGTTTCATACTTTTCTCTGTATTTTCATTAAATTGCTGAATGGCGTCATAATCGTGTGGATGAGTGTCTAAATAGAGGTTTAATTCAACAATGACGAAATCAATTGCTTGTATTTCTTCTAATTGCTTATAAAATTCGGGCGGCATCTTTTTAGTCATGCTTCCTCCCTCCTTTTAGGGGAAATGGGTATGGGCTAAACAACTGTGGCCATAGTGTTCCTGCCATTAGCGCTTCTCTGGCGGTTGGAAATTGTGGAAGTCCAGGTGGTTGAAAACCCATATATAGTTGTGGGGGTGTTGCATAATACTTAACTTCTATAGGCTTACAAGGATCAAAGGGGCTAATATAGGGCCTCCAAGACTTATACTGTGTAAACATGACATCCTCCTTTCTGTATTTACATTCATCAGTGGAGTATATGTGTATAGAAAATTATTATGCTGATTAAACACAAAGAAGCCATAAGCTCATGTCAATGTACACATGAGCTTATGGCTCTATAAAAAGATAATATTAATAGTTGGAGTCTGCAATTAAACCATTCATAATAGCTACACCAGAGCTAGCCCCAATACGAGTCGCACCTGCTTCTACCATTTTTTTCATGTCCTCTAAGCTACGAACACCACCTGATGCTTTTACACCAAGTTCTGGACCTACAGTTTTACGCATAAGCGCGATATCCTCTGCTGTTGCTCCACCAGTAGAAAAACCTGTAGATGTTTTCACATAGTCAGCACCCGCTGCTACAGCTAACTCACATGCCTTCACTTTTTCTTCGTCTGTTAGTAAGCATGATTCAATAATGACTTTTACAAGTGCGCTATCTTTAGCTGCTTCTACCACTGCTGCGATATCTGCTTGTACAAGGTCATAGTTTTTATCTTTTAACGCACCGATATTAATAACCATATCTACTTCTTTTGCACCGTTAGCAATGGCGTCTTTTGCTTCAAATGCTTTGACTGCTGGTGTATTGGCACCAAGTGGGAAGCCGATAACCGTACAAACTAACACGTCTGTACCCTGTAATAATTCACTGCTTCGCTTTACCCAAGTTGGATTTACACAAACAGAAGCAAAGTTAAATTGTTTAGCTTCAGCACATAATTTTTCAATTTGTTCTTTTGTTGCCTCAGCCTTTAATAATGTATGATCAATCATACGTGCAAAATTTTTTTCCATTGTTGAACGCTCCTTCATTAAACAAGATGTACGTACCTCTTCGAATCATATCATTTTTTCGCGATGGCGTCTAATTTCTTTCTATATAATGAACACCCAAATATAAACATTCCAGAACGAGTCATGTTTATCTGAAGTCCTCAAAAGATTATATAGAAAGTGATAACTTAATTATTTCACAAAAAAATCTTATATGTACTGATTTTATAAGGATTATGTTATCATAAATCACGTATCTAAAATATGTACAACGAAAAACTTATTAAATGTTTGGAAACACAAGGTAATGTGAATTGAAAGGATGATATATATCATGAGTAACGAGCGATCAAAAATCGTGAGTTTTCATACTCTAGGTTGTAAAGTAAATCATTACGAAACAGAAGCAATTTGGCAGCTGTTTAAAGAAGAAGGCTATGATCGAACAGAATTTGATCAACAAGCAGACGTTTACGTCATTAATACATGCACAGTTACGAATACTGGAGATAAAAAATCACGTCAGGTTATTCGTCGAGCAATTCGCCAAAATCCGGATGCAGTTATTTGTGTAACAGGATGCTATGCACAAACATCCCCTGCAGAAATTATGGCAATCCCTGGTGTTGATATTGTTGTTGGAACACAAGATCGTACGAAATTACTTGGTTATATTGAACAATATCGTGCGGAACGACAACCGATTAATGCTGTACGTAATATTATGAAAAACCGAGTATACGAAGAATTAGATGTACCAGCATTTACAGACCGTACACGTGCTTCGTTAAAAATCCAAGAAGGCTGTAACAATTTCTGTACATTTTGTATTATTCCATGGGCACGTGGTTTAATGCGTTCTCGTGACCCACAAGAGGTATTACATCAAGCACAGCAATTAGTAGATGCTGGTTATCTTGAAATTGTCTTAACTGGTATTCATACAGGTGGCTATGGTCAGGATTTAAAAGATTATAATCTTGCTCAATTACTACGTGATTTAGAGGCCAATGTAACAGGCTTAAAGCGTCTTCGTATTTCATCTATTGAGGCTAGTCAATTAACAGATGAAGTAATTGAAGTACTACGTGAATCAAAGATTGTCGTGAATCATTTACACATCCCTATTCAATCTGGTTCTGATACGGTATTAAAACGTATGCGTCGTAAATATACAATGGAGTTCTTCGGTGAACGTTTAACAAAATTACATGAGGCTTTACCTGATTTAGCTGTTACTTCTGATGTAATCGTTGGTTTTCCAGGTGAGACAGAGGAAGAGTTTATGGACACATATAACTTTATTCGCGATCATAAATTTTCTGAGCTACACGTTTTCCCATTCTCTCCTCGTACAGGAACCCCTGCTGCACGTATGGAAGATCAAATTGATGAAGACATTAAAAATGAGCGTGTGCATCGACTCATCTCTTTAAACGATCAGCTAGCAAAAGAGTATGCTTCTCGTTTTGAAGATCAAGTGCTAGAAGTTATCCCTGAAGAATTTGTGCATGATGACAGTGAAGAAGAAGGCCTTCTAACAGGCTATACAGACAATTACTTAAAAGTAGTTTTTGAGGGTCCAGAAAGTCTAATCGGACAACTTGTAAAAGTAAAAATTACACAAGCAGGCTACCCTCACTCAAAAGGACAATTTGTACGCGTTTTAGAAACAGTGAAATAAATAGTGAAAAAAGGGTTGCCAATTTTATATGGCAACCCTTTTTCCTTTTAATGAAGCTAATCATTCACTTGTATTTGATTTTTCATAATATTGATAAATGCTTTTAAAGATTGACAGCTCCTATAAGAAAATTAGTAGTACAAACAAAATATCCATCTGTACTACCAGCTTTCTTAATATATTATAATATTCTACTGTCCTCTAAACTAGCATTTATCAAGGACTAGGAGGAGGTGTAAGTCCTAAAAGAACAGGCGTTATTACGCTACTGCCAGCACCAAGGCGGATTTGTTGCACTTGCAATACTTTTACAGTAAGTTCTAAGACAATTTTTTCACGTAATGTGCTGAATGTCCCTTCAGGAGCCGCCATAATCGGTGAAAAATCAAGTTCAAAGAAGTTGGCAGCTACTAATTCACCAAATGGTTGTTCATTGTATTTAACAAGATTTTGGAAGAAAGCCTTATCTAATCGAGCATCCATTTGTGTTCTTTCGTTAAGGAAGTTCGCTTCAGCAAACTCGGAAATGCCTAAGATTGGTGTTGCGCCTCCAGGTGTTTGTGGGAAAATAAGATCTGTAAAACCAGAAAACGGAACGTCAGCAATTCTATCTCGAAGTGCCCCATTACATGCTGATGAAGCATATTCAATATTTTTCCGAATATGTCCTGCTACAAATAATTTAGCTCTTGTTACTCTAAAGAAATCAGTGCCACCAATACGTGCAAAGCTAACTGGTACAAGTTTCACTTGATTTAGGAAGACATTCTTTTTCACTCGTTTGATTTCTGTAGCAGCAGGGCTAAGTGTAATATCCGACTCAACAACGATTTGCAGTGTTGGTTCTGCCAATACAACTGGAACTTTGATAGTTGGCGTTGTAACTGGAGTAGTGACTACTGGTGTAATCTCATTCGTTAATGGAATTTGTTCAGTTGATGTTACAGGACAAGGTTGAAATTGGCTTTCTAATTGATCGCTCAAAAAATTCCCTCATTTCATTTTTTTAGTATTAGAGAGCTCTCCTATCGCTAGAATATGTAGCATTTAAATCTATACATGGACGTATATATTAGTTTTATATTCATTTTATTTGAATTAAGGGATAAATTTCTATAACCCTCCATTACCTTGCCAGTCAAACAGTACTTTAATTTTTTGTACTTGTAACATTTGGATAATTAATTCTAATACTATATTTTGACACAATCGATTGGGATGAATGGCTGACTTATTTTGCGTATTAGATACCCTATACTCAATATTATGCTGTATGTAGCCTTCTATAAATAAATTCCCCTTTAATACAGTTCTTGTTCCATTTCCCAATGACTGGGATCTATGAATAGGTACAAATCTACAATCGGATAGTACTACCTCATTTGTGATCTCTTTAACCTCTTCAATTCCTTTATCAAAAGCAATTTTTTCCTCCATACATATTTCTATTTTGTATTCCCCTAGCACAACAGGAACTCGTATATGTATAAAAGGCTCAGAGGAATTAATTTCTCCTTTTTTAATTGCTTGTGAGTTATGTAAGGGAACTACTACTGATTTAAACGGATGCTGCTCACTACCATTTTTTTTATTAGTATCCGTTCTCATTAAAGAAATCATTTGATTAATGTTGGAGCTAACCAAACGACAATCTGGTTGTTCAGGGTAAATCGAAATCGTTTGGAGTAGCTTCGTCTGAAGTTGGGGAGATAGGTTATCATTTAAATCAAGAAAATCAAATATTGTATTTTGAACATTTTCACCATAAATAGGAGCATGAAGAAAATCGTTAATTTCTACATAAGTAGAAAAGGGACTTTTTTGGATAATGGTGCATACTTCTCCTTGTAAAGACTTTGCAATCTCTTTATTACGATTTGGAGGATTGTTTTTCTCCTTTTCTGCTATATCATCCAAATGCATATTATTTTCAGCCTCTGACAGCGCTCTATTGAAAGATTTTGGATTATTGTCTGATTGGGCTGTTGAATTTTGTTCTTCAAGGGAGTTCTCATCACTATCTAGTAGATGGTCAATTTCTACCTTTGTTGGACTGGGTACGATTTGATTGCATGCTATCTGGTCTAAAGTGAATTCCTCTACATGGTTCTCATCCATATGTCGGAAATTTTCTTCGTTCTCCTTAACATTCGCTTCTATAGGTATGGTTATGGACGCTAATTGCTCTATTAAGGTCACTTTTGTGTGACTCTCATCGATATCTAGAGGATGTTCGTTTTCTTGCTCAACATTTGTTTCTTTAGATATAGGTAGATCTTCATTAGATGCTAATAGCTCTGCTAAGCTAGCATCCTCCCTGAAGTTCTCAAAATTTGGGTGATGTTCGTTTTCTTCCTCAATAGTCGGCTCCATAAGTTCGGAGAGCTCTTCATTAGAGATTATATGGTCTGTTAAAGTTGATTCCTCTGTAATTGGTTTATATTCTTTTTCATCAAGCAGATTATTATTTCCATTAAAAGTCTGTTCTAATGGAGATTCGTCATCTATTTTAGTTTGATACCTCCACTCAGTGTATTTATTTTGTTTAGAGGATATTTTTTTCATCTCTCTAAAATTAATCCATGGAGTTGCCATTCATTCACTCCCAAATAATGATTTGACAAAAAAAAGCATAACAATCAATTTTTATTTAAGTTTTAATCCATTAGCTAATTCTTCTGATGCGATTATGTTAGGACAATTGAAAATCTACAATACTAATTACAATCCATATTATGCAATATTTTTACTTTTGTCACAGTCCCCACCATGAGATACAATTGGAAAGCGCATGTCCTTATCTTGCCAAAAAAAAAGCAGTTAAAAGTTCGAGTAAAAGTGAACTTTCAACTGCCCAACAACATATTTGATTTTATATCAGTATTATTGTTACCATTTTTGCTCCACTACATAAAAAAATTAACAAGGCTCAGTAGGCGGAATCATATCAGGAACAATTGGTGTTGCTGGTGGAGTAAGCCCTGGTAGAACAGGTGTTACTACACTACTTCCAGCGCCCAAACGGATTTGTTGTACTTGCAATACTTTTACAGTAAGTTCTAATACAATTTTTTCACGTAATGTGCTGAATGCTTCTTCAGGAGCTGCCATAATCGGTGAAAAATCAAGTTCAAAGAAATTGGCTGCTACTAATTCACCAAATGGTTGTTCATTGTATTTAACGAGATTTTGGAAGAAAGCCTTATCTAATCGAGCATCCATTTGTGTTCTTTCGTTAAGGAAGTTCGCTTCGGCAAACTCAGAAATGCCTAAAATTGGTGTAGCGCCTCCTGCTGTTTGCGGAAATATAAGATCTGTAAAACCTGAAAACGGAACATCAGCAATTCTATCCTGAAGGGCCCCATTACATGCTGATGAAGCATATTCGATATTTTTCCGAATATGTCCTGCTACAAATAATTTAGCTCGTGTTACTCTAAAGAAATCAGTGTTAGCAATACGTGCAAAGCTAACTGGTACCAATTTCACTTGATTTAGAAAGACATTCTTTTTCACTCGTTTAATCTCTGTCGCTGCAGGACTAAGTGTAATATCCGACTCGACAACGATTTGCAGTGTTGGTTCTGCCAGTACAACTGGAATTTTAATAGTTGGCGTCGTAAGTGGTGTAGTAACTAGTGGTGTAATCTCATTCGTTAAGGGTATTTGTTCAGTTGATGTTACTGGACAAGGTTGAATCTGATTAAATTGTTCACTCAAAAAATTCCCTCATTTCAATATAGTATTAGTGAGCTCTCCTATCGCTAGAGTATGTCGCAATTAAATCTATGTATGGACATTGAACTTGTTCTTTTACATATTTTATTTGGAATGTTTGAGGTTGTGATTTTCCCGGTTGATCTTACACAATGGGCTAAAACTCCATTTAAGCAGGGATTTAACGCAGACCCCCTTCAAATATGATTTACGTAAAAAAACCACTTAATAATATTAAGTGGCTTTCTCTAAGTTATGTTGATAATAAATTATACATAGCTGTTATTCAAATTCATAGGATATGGCAGACAGTGCGTATAATGGCGCTGTTTCTGCTCGTAAAATTCTCGGTCCTAATGACATCGTTTGAGCGCCTGCTTGTAATAGCGCTTCTGATTCTTGACGAGAAATGCCCCCCTCAGGACCAAAGATAATAAGCATTGATTTCGACTTTTTATCATACACGTTTTTTAGCTTCTCCGCAAACCTTGTGCGCTTTTCAGCCTTTGCATCCTCTTCATCAGCAATAAAAACGGCATCGAAATGATCTATTTGTTGTACTAGCTGTTTAAATGATATAGGTTCAAAAACTGTTGGAATATGCGTACGGTGAGCTTGTTCCGCAGCTTCCTTAGCAATTTTCTGTAATCTTTCTTGCTTTTTTGCTCCTTTTTTCTTGTCCCATTTCACAATGGAGCGCTCAGCTTCAAAGGGTAATAAAGCAAACATTCCTAGCTCTGTGGCTTTTTGGGTAATAAGCTCCAGCTTATCACCCTTCGGTAAACCACATGCTACTGTTACTTGAATGGGTAACTCTGGGGAAGGGATTGTTTGTCCAGTCGCTTCAATGACAACCTCATCCCCTTCAAATCCTTCAATTGTGCATATATACGCAGTGTTTTGTGCAACAACTACAATGTTGTCGCCTTGCTTCATACGCATCACTCGTTCAATATGCCGTGCATCTTCTCCACTAATACGTGCATTTTCGATAGCTGTCTCAATAAAATAACGTTGCATGCCACACAGTCCTTTCTAGCAAGAAAGGAAAACGCCAAATCACAAGCACACGGCTCACGATTTGGCGCTTCCTCAGTCATGTTATAGTGGACGACGGGCAATAATGGCTACCCAATCTTCCATTAATAATACTTCTTCAATCACAAAGCCTGAAGCTTCTAGTGCTACTTTCACATCATCTCGTTTTGCACCGATGATGCCCGAAGTGACATATAATCCACCTGGTTTTACAATTGTATACGCGTCATCTGTGAAGGACATGATGATTTCAGCCAAAATATTAGCGACTACTACATCTGCTGGTTCTTTTACAGTATCCAATAAGTTACCATGGAACACTGCCACCTTATCTTCCACTTTATTTAATGCTACATTTTCTCGCGCTGAACGTACAGCTACCTCATCTAAATCAAGCGCATGCACACTTTTGGCACCAAGTAATGCTGCACCAATAGACAATACACCCGATCCTGTACCGATATCAACAACTGTATCCCCTTCTTTAATGACCTTTTCAAGTCCTTGTAAACACATTACCGTTGTTGGGTGGGTACCTGTACCAAATGCCATACCAGGGTCTAATTCAATAATTAGTTCATCTGTTGAAACAGGTGTGTATTCCTCCCATGTCGGTACGATAGTAAAGCGTTCAGAAATCTTAACAGGATGGTAGTATTGCTTCCAGGCCGTTGCCCAATCTTCTTCATTGACTTCCACAATGGATACCACATTTTCACCGATATCAATGTTAAAGTTCGTTAAATTTGTGATAGCTGCTTTTATTTCTTCGACTGTTTCATTTAAAAAACTAGACTCTGATAAATAAGCTTTAACAATCACGCCATCTTTCGGAAAATCATCTTCATTTAGCGCATAAATTTCACCATATTGATCTTCACGTGGCTTCGCAAACTCTGCAGAATCTTCGATGACAACACCACTTGCACCTGCTTCATGCAAAATATTCGAAATTGCTTCTACCGCATCATTTTTTGTATGAATGGATAATTCTGACCACTTCACGTAGCTCTTCAGCTCCTCTAATTATTCACCTTGGAATTTTTTCTTAATTTTATCGAATAGTGAACTACCTTGTTCTTCAGGGATATCGCCACTAATTTCTGCAAATTCTCGTAGTAATTGTTTTTGTCTTTCCGTTAATTTTTCTGGTGTCATAACTTTTACTGTCACATATTGATTACCCATACCATAACCATGAACATTTTTAACACCTTTATCTTTTAGACGGAATTGAGCACCTGACTGTGTTCCAGCTGGAATACGTAATTTTACTTTCCCATGGACTGTTGGTACTTCAATTTCATCCCCAAGTGCTGCTTGAGGGAATGTTAATTTCAACTCGAAGTAAATATCGTCTCCATCTCGTTCAAAATCCTTGTGACCTTGAACGCGGAACATAATATATAAATCCCCTGCAGGTCCACCGTTTATACCTGGTTCACCTTGACCAGATACACGAATTTGTTGTCCATCATCCACACCTGCTGGAATCGTCACTTTAATTTTCTTACGTTTTTGGACTTTTCCTTCTCCACGACAAGTCGTACATTTTTCTTTAATAATTTTACCTGTTCCATGACATGTTGAGCATGTACGACGATTCATCATACGACCAAATGGTGTATCCACTGCTTGATTGATTTGACCTGCACCTTTACATGTCGAACATGTTTCTGGTTGCGTGCCTGGTTTTGCTCCTGAACCGTGACATGTTTCACACGTTTCATCTTTCGGGATTTCTATTTCTGTTTCTTTTCCAAAAATTGCTTCCTCAAATTGGATGTTCATACGATATTGCAGATCATCCCCTTTACGTGGAGCATTTGGATCTTGACGGCGACCACCTCCGCCAAAGAATGAACTGAAAATATCCTCGAAGCCGCCAAAGCCGCCCCCTCCAAAGCCACCACCAAAACCAGCATTCGGATCCTCATGACCAAATTGGTCGTAGCGTGCTTTTTTCTGGTCGTCACTTAATACTTCATATGCTTCAGCGATTTCTTTGAATTTTTCATCTGCACCTGGCTCTTTATTAAGGTCAGGGTGATATTGTTTTGATAATTTACGGTATGCTTTTTTAATCTCATCTTTTGTAGCCGATTTTGTTAAACCAAGCACCTCGTAATAATCGCGTTTCTCCATGATTCACACTCCGCTCTGTTTGCATAAAATCTATTGTAACATGCAGTTGAAAAAACTGCCTCATTTTTTCGATTAAAGGTTCTATAAGTTCCAAAAATGAAGATACTCACTTCCTAGCAGCTAACGTATGCAACTATCCCATAAATGGTGCATTTACGTGAAGTGACCTCACATCATGACAAAAGCCAAAGCCGCAAGCGGTCTTTGGCTTTTTCACTTTACTGTGTTACTTCTTATTTATCATCTTTTACTTCTTCGAATTCAGCGTCTACAACACCGTCATCTTTTTTACCAGCACCAGTGTCTGCACCTGCATCGCCGCCTTGAGCTGCTTGAGCAGCTGCTGCCGCTTGTTCGTAAACTTTCATCACTAGTGGCTGTAATACGCCTTCTAGTTTTTCTTTAGCTGCTTTAATACCTTCTAATTCACCAGCTTCAAGCGCTTTTTTCAATTCGTCACGAGCATCTTCCACAGATTTTTTCTCGTCTTCTGTAATTTGCTCACCAAGGTCAGCAATTGTTTTATCCACTTGGAATACTAATTGGTCTGCTTCGTTACGAAGATCTGCTTCTTCTTTACGTTTAGCATCTGCTTCAGCATTAGCTTCAGCGTCTTTTACCATGCGTTCAATTTCTTCCTCTGATAAACCAGAATCAGATTGAATCACAATTGTTTGCTCTTTGTTCGTACCAAGATCTTTTGCTTTTACAGATACGATACCGTTTTTATCAATATCGAATGTTACTTCGATTTGAGGTACACCACGAGGTGCTGGTGGAATATCTGCTAATTGGAAGCGACCTAATGTTTTATTGTCAGCTGCCATTGAACGCTCACCTTGTAGAACATGAATATCTACTGCTGGTTGGTTATCAGCTGCTGTAGAGAAAACTTGAGATTTTGAAGTAGGAATAGTTGTGTTACGGTCGATTAATTTTGTGAACACGCCACCCATTGTTTCAATACCAAGTGAAAGAGGTGTTACGTCAAGTAATACAACGTCTTTCACATCACCTGTTAATACGCCACCTTGTACTGCAGCACCCATTGCAACAACTTCGTCAGGGTTAACACCACGGTGAGGCTCTTTCCCTGTTTCTTTACGTACTGCTTCTTGTACTGCTGGAATACGTGTAGAACCACCCACTAAAATAACTTGGTCAATTTCAGAAGTTGACAGACCTGCATCAGATAATGCTTGACGCACTGGTCCTACTGTACGATTTACTAATGGTAAAGTAATTTCGTCAAATTTCGCACGCGTTAAAGAAATTTCTAAGTGTAATGGACCTGCTTCTCCAGCTGTAATGAATGGTAGAGAGATTTGAGTTGATGTTACACCAGATAAATCTTTTTTCGCTTTTTCAGCTGCATCTTTTAAACGTTGCATCGCCATTTTATCTTTTGATAAGTCAATGCCATTTTCTTTTTTGAATTCAGCTACTAGATATTCGATAATTGCGTCATCGAAATCATCTCCACCTAGTTTGTTATCACCAGCTGTAGCTAGTACTTCAAAGACACCGTCACCTAACTCAAGGATAGACACGTCAAACGTACCGCCTCCAAGGTCAAATACTAATACTTTTTGATCTTGATCTTGTTTATCTAATCCATAAGCAAGAGCTGCAGCAGTTGGTTCGTTGATGATACGCTCTACTTCTAGACCTGCGATTTTACCAGCATCTTTAGTTGCTTGACGCTGTGCATCGTTAAAGTAAGCAGGAACTGTAATAACTGCTTTTGTCACTTTTTCCCCTAAGTAGTCTTCAGCATAGCCTTTTAAATATTGAAGAATCATTGCAGATACTTCTTGTGGCGTGTAGTCTTTATCTTCTACTGTTACTTTTTCAGCCGTACCCATTTTTGATTTAATAGAAATGATTGTGTTAGGATTTGTTACTGATTGACGTTTCGCCACTTCACCAACTTGACGTTCACCATTTTTAAAGGCAACAACAGATGGCGTTGTACGGTTTCCTTCTGGGTTTGGAATTACTTTTGGTTCTCCACCTTCAAGTACAGAAACGCAAGAGTTTGTTGTTCCTAAGTCAATACCAATAATTTTGCTCATTAAAATTTCCTCCTATTATGTCAACGCAAGGGATGCGTTTTCTAACTAATTTTAATTGACTAAATAGTGCAAAGACTATTCGTTCACAGATACCATTGTTGGGCGTAATACACGATCCTTTAAGATATACCCTTTTTGTAGTTCGCGTAAGACGATACCCGTTTCTTTTTCACTATCTTGTTCTTGCATAACAGCTTGGTGAATCGTTGGATCAAATTGCTCACCTTCAGCTTTAATCACTTGCAGACCTTCTTTTTCTGTTGCTTCAATTAAAGAGCGATACACCATTTCAATTCCTTTAATGATCGATGCAGTCTCTTCAGAAGTTGTCTCTACTTGTAAAGCACGTTCAAAATTATCAAGGACTGGTAATAGATCAGATAGTAAGCTTTGGGCGCGATACTTTTCAGCTGCCTCACGGTCTAACTGATTACGACGACGCATATTATCGAAGTCAGCACGTAAACGTAGGTGACGATTTTCTTCGTCAGCCAGCTTTGCTTGTAGTTCAGCCAGCTTAGCCTCATACTGTTCTTCTATTGATAACTCTACTTCTTCCTGAACTTCTGTTTGCTCTACTTCCTCAGTTGTCGTTTCAGCTTGTACATCTTCTTGTACTAAATCTTTGTTTTCCGTTGTTTCCGTCACTTGAATCCTCCTCATTATCATTCACTACGATTCTTCATAAAGGCTTGTGTTAAATCCAAGCGCATTACGTCTAATAAAGCCACAACACGCTTATAATCCATACGTGTAGGGCCAATAATAGCAATGGCTCCCTGTTGATCATCACCAATAGAATAGGTAGTGGTAATGACACTGCAATTTTCCATTTCTAGTTGTTTATTTTCTGAGCCTATCCGAATATGAATACCTGATTCATTCGGATGGAAAAGTGACTGCACTTGGCTAGTCGTCTCCATTAAGTCCAAAATCATTCGGACTTTATTTAAGTCATGGAATTCTGGTTGGTTGAACATATTCGTTTTCCCACCATAGAAAATTTTACTTTCTGAATTATGCATTGTTGCTGTGATAAGTGCGCGAATAAAATCATCCGCTGATCGAACATGTTGCTGTAACACTGCTAGCACTTCAGCCTCAAGGCTTTTATGGAGATCTTCTAATGAAACTCCAATAAGGCGATCATTTAAGATATTTACCATTTTCTCTAAATCAGAAGCGGTAAAGTCAGGTGGTAGATTGAACATGCGGTTTTCTACATGCCCATTATTCGTCACGATAATCGCTACTGCTGTGTCGCTAGAAAGAGGGACAATTGAAAACCGTTTAACACGATGCCTTTGGACATCAGGTCCTAAAAGTATGGAAGTATACGATGTCAGCTCTGATAAAATGTTGGCTGACTTTCGGATAATATGCTCTACTTCTACTAGTCGATCATTAAAAATTGATTGAATTTGTTGAATGTCCTTGGAATTGATACCTTGAGGACTCAACAAATGATCTACATAAAATCTGTAACCCTTTTCCGAAGGCACTCGACCAGAGGAGGTATGCGTTTTTTCTAAAAAGCCTAATTCCTCTAAATCCGCCATTTCGTTTCGAATAGTGGCTGGACTAAATGTAATCCCTTGTTTTTTGGAGATTTGGCGAGAACCTACCGGCTGCGCAGACACAATAAAGTCGTCTACAATGACTTGCAATATCTGTAACTGCCGATTTGTTAGCATGATTATCACCTCTGTTAGCACTCAACTAAGAGGAGTGCTAATACTATTATTAAGTTATCAAATCCCACATTTTATGTCAACGATATCGCTCATTCTTCTAGCAAAAATTGTTGAAATACTTCATTGCCCACAAAACGCCCTTTTCTTGTCAGGCGAACACCAAGCTCATCCTGTTCTAAAAGCCCCTTTGACACTAGATCTTTTATTACCACATCATAATGCGCAGTCATAGGTGTTTTAAATTTCTCTTCATATATAGAGTGCATAACACCCTCTGTTTTTCTTAGCCCTAAAAACATTTGTTCTTCTCTTTTTTCCACTTGTGATACTTCATGTGCGTGGACAATTGGTAGCTCATTTGCCTCAACAGCTTCCATATACTTTTTTAATGGACCGTGATTAGAATAGCGTATACCTGCTAAATACCCATGAGCTCCTGCGCCAAACCCCGCATATTCATCATTATCCCAATAAATCTTGTTATGCTCTGAATGATATCCTGGTTTTGCAAAATTACTGATTTCGTATTGTTGAAGCCCATGTAAGGCCATTTGTTGCATCAGCACATCATACATATCCGCTTCTAAATCTTCTGTCGGTAAATACAGTTTCCCTTTAGCGTACTGATTATAAAAAATCGTTTTGGGTTCCACAATAAGAGAATAGGCAGAGAAATGTGGCAAATCAAGAGTAAAAGCTTTGGCTAATGAATCCTTCCATTGCGCCATCGTTTGCCCAGGTAAACCATACATTAAATCAATGCTGATATTACGGAAGCCAATTTTTCTAGCCAAGTCGATTGTTTCATAGACATGATCATTACTATGAGTGCGTCCAATCTTCTGTAGCAATCCCTGGTCAAAAGATTGTACACCCATGCTTAAACGATTAACACCACCGTCGAACAACACCTGCAATTTGGCTGCAGACAATTCATCTGGATTTGCCTCTGATGTAAATTCTGTCACACTATTCATTGGAATATACGTATGAATAGACGTTAGTAGTTTGTCCAATTGCTCAGGAGATAAGGCTGTCGGTGTTCCGCCACCAAGAAAAATCGTCTCGATGTTACGGAATGTTTCAGGATGTTTTTCGGTTGTTAGGGCCATTTCTTTTCCAAGTGCTTCTATATATTCATCCACTGGTTGATTTTTAAAGTAAAATTTATTGAAATCACAATAATTACAGATTTGATGACAGAAAGGAATATGAATGTAAACACCTCGTGCCATAGCAATCCCTTCTTTCGCGTTAAGTCTTTTCCATTTCTACATTATAACGAATCGATAGAAGGAACGCTATGAAACCTCACAGGTACTTTTAATGAATATTGATTCTGTAATGACAAAACAAACTGCACCTCCGATTATTAGTTAGAATCTAACAATCGAAAGTGCAGATTTTTCATGTATAAAAAATGACGCCCACAGCAATTCCTAACAGCACCAATAAATAAGGCTGTATTTTCCATCGAATTAAACACCATAAAAAGACAGCTACTATGAAAATATCTAACGTGCTGATGATGGTTTGTGTCACAATGGGATGTACAAAAGCAGCGGCTAGAATGCCAACGACTGCCGCATTTGCGCCTGCCATCGCACCTCTAAGTCGTGCAATTCGACTTAGGCTAATCCAAAATGGTAGCGCTCCAACCACTAGCAAAAACGCTGGTAAAAATATTGCGAAAGTAGCAATAATAGCTCCCGGAACGCCAGCAATGACCATACCGATATATGCAGCAAATGTAAATAAAGGTCCTGGAACTGCCTGTGTCATACCATAGCCAGCTAAAAAATCTGAGGTACTTATTTGACCACTTTGAACAAATTGTGTTTCCAGTAAAGGTAAAACAACGTGTCCGCCACCAAATACTAGGGCACCTGCAAGATAAAACTTCTCTATCATAGAAATCCACTCATGATGCCATAAAGCTGCTAATAGAGGTAAACCTAGGAGTAGCACGAAAAAAAGTACTAGTAAAACAATGCCCGTGGTTTTTGAGATGGGTATATGAACTAATTTTGAGGTATTACCCTCATCACTTTTTTTCAGTAGTTGAAAGCCTAAACAAGCAGCAATCAATATTGCTACGATTTGTGCCAATGGATTTAGCCATGTCAATACTGTTATCAATGTCAATAAAGCAATCAACCAATGCCATTTTGTCGAGAGTAGTTTTTTACCCATATCAAAAATAGCATGAGCGACAATCGCCACTGCTACTAACTTCAAACCATGAATCCAATCCATCTTAAACTCTGTATACTTGGAGAAATAGGCAAAAAGTATAAGTATCAGAACTGATGGTAAGGTAAAACCAAGAAATGATAGAAAGCTTCCTAGTACTCCTCCTCTAAGTAAACCAACCCCCATCCCCACCTGACTAGATGCAGGACCAGGCAAAAATTGACTTAACATAACGAGTTGACCATAATCATGTGCAGAAAGCCATTTACGTTTCTGTACATATTCCTGTTGAAAATAACCTAGATGAGCTGTTGGGCCTCCGAATGAGGTACAGCCCAATTTTAAAGCAACAAAAAAAATCTCCCAAAGCCTTCGCAAACTCTCAACTACTTTCCATATCTTTTATTTCATCTTACACGGAAAGCAGTTTTTTTTAGATTAAGAGTTTGTAAAATTTACTTCATTATTCATCTCTCTTTATTTTAATTGCAGAACCTACTTTACTACCCTCTTTATTGATTGGAATTAAAGTGTATTTTTTTTCTGTTAGATAGAGTGCATCTACACGACTTCCCCACCTTGTACCCTCTTTATTTAATGGATAGGGTGCTGCAAAATCCCATGATTGTCCAGATTTTGATTGGATTTTAAAGTGTAACGCATCATTGACAACACTTTCCTCAGCATGAAAATAAATCGTTGTGGAAATAGGTGTGGAGACAACTTTGTCAATGGTTATTTCCTGCTGATCAACATGCTTCACTTTTTTATCAATGGAAAAGATTTCACGATCTTGTTGTAATTGCTCTTGTGAAGCATCTACCTGAAATTCCCATGGCTTCTCAATTGGTGTTTCAACATTCCAATCTTTATAACGAATAACTAATTCTAATTGTTCATCAGCCGGAAAATCATCCATTTTAATACTATTATATATCGTATAGACGTTGGCAGACTTTGCTATGGACTGTCCTCCATTACGAACCATATAATCTTGCCCATTGACAAGAATTTGCGGAAAGAAAAATACTTGATGGTCTGGCTTAAACTCTTTTCCAGGTTCGAAAGTTGCATTTAGTAAAATTTGATTGTCATCTATAATCACTTCATTTAATGTTAACCGTCCTAAGCTATTGCTAGCTGTTTTCCCTACATCCGTTTTATAGGCTTCAAAATTCACATCCTGATCCCACCACAAATACAGCGTCGATCCACTAGCAATCATTAATAAAAGGATCACAACAATAAGCCACTTCTTACTTCTCCGATTTTCCTTATCCAAATCCACAACTCGAATCATATCATTGGACAACCGTACACCTCATTTTTATAAAAATCATTATGATTCATTGTAGTGCTCAATAATGCATTATATAACCTTCTATGTTGAAGATTCATTTATGTATAAAAGGATATTACATCCCTTTATGTAGATGACGTCCTTTATTGACTTCACGCATTAAATAGTCCACAAAGAGATCATCTCTTACTAGCCATGCTTGTTTATTTCGCTTTAAAAACCACTCCGCTTCATTAAAACTCGCAAAGGATTGTGTCAGTAGCATGTTATTTTTTTCAATTATCCAATCAACCTCATCGTTTGAATAGAGCATAAACATTTCATCTTGCTGATTTTTATAGAAAGTTCCAAACGTAGACCCTTTTACATTATAACGATTTCTTTTTGCATCCTCTGGAATAGGCTCTATATGGAATGTTGCCACTACATACTGCCTGTAAGCTTCCTCTGTTAATGAGCAGCCAGCAGCCTTTTGATGTCCACCTCCACCATATTTGGCAGCAATAGCTGACACATCAATATGATCATGGATTGTACGAAAGGATATCTTTTTACTGCCCATATTAATCATCGCAATATAATCAAGATGCGGATTTTCCTTTCCCAATTCATTGCCAAGCTCAGAAAGATAAGATTCTGCATAGACAACCCCAGCATAGTATTCTCCCAAAGTAGTTTGAATAAGCTCCCGTTTCTTACGCCGAATGTAACGCTCTGTTTTTTCTTCTTCCATGCTTAAAATTTTCTTTTCAAAATCATCAAAGTCAAAGTGATCACTTGTTTTTAAACGCTCAAGCATTTTCTCTTCAAATTCTTCAATAGACACTAGAAAAAAGAGTGCATTTAATCTTTGTGCTTGTAAATTGCCGTTCTTTTCCCATTCCCATGTATCGTATTGTCTTACTAACTCTACAAATTCAGAAACGGCTTCTGTTTTTTCTAATAGTCCATGGATAACCAGGTATTGATAATATAAAGATGTAGCTGACGTTAAAAAGCCTTGCTCATCCTCAATTAATACCTTTCCCCATTCATATTGATTGAAATGGAGTGCTGTCTTATGATGGTCCAACAATTGCACATTACCAGTCGCCTGATAATAATCATGAATCCTTTTTTCATTCTCTTCATTTGGAGAAAGATCTGTAATAAACAAAAATGTTTTCTGTTGATCATTCTCCAAAAAGAATTCGATTTCGCGATCAAGTGCTGTAATGGAATTGTAGCGTATCTTCACCTTATCGTTAAAAGCAAGCTTGGCTAAAATCCCACACCCTACTCCGTCTAAATCGTTATGTGATAATAATTTATACATGTTCTCACCTCGATTGTAGTATGGGTATTTTTTTGGTATTCAAACAGCTAATGAAGTTCAATACGTAACAACATGGATATTGTTTTTCAGATAACATACATTAAAACCATACATCTTTAGGATGAAAGGGGACACAGTGAATGAAAAGGAAACTAGCTTATAGTGGAATCGGATTTATTTTGTCTTTGTTTTAAACCTTTGTAATTGTAATTAAATTCTTTTATTCTTGCGAAATTTTCTCCAATTGGGCGATCACTTTATCGTATGTTGCCAATTTAATTTGTTCTAGCACTTTAATCTGAGCCTGTTGTCTTTCAGCTTCCATCATTATCAAAGTTGTTTCTACATTCATTTCCCTCTGCTCCTTCTACATTAAAATAGGTTATTTAGAATCTCTATTCAAAATCTCCTTGATTAACCCAAAATATTTCATCCAATGTCGCATTCACTGTATAGCAAATCAGTAAACAAAGCTTCAAGGATGGATTAAAACTCCCCTTCTCTATCCGTAGTACAGTCTGTCTTGATATTCCTACTGCATCGGCTAATTGTTGTTGTGTCAAATCTGCTTTGACACGTGCAATTTTTACATGATTTTTCATATATTAACCTCCATATATATGGAGTAAAATATAGTTTACTTTATGTAAATTATATATCACATATATTTTAAAAATAATATCTAATGTTACACCTATTTAGTAGAACAGAATATACTTCGTAGTATAAAAGAAAATAAAATAATTGGTATATTTATGGTAATTAAATATTTTTTATATTAAAATTTTCCATGAATGGTTTTTGTATATCAACCGTTCCCGAAATATCAGAAAAGAATGGGGGTCTTAAATGAAAAAATCAGTCCTACTTAGAGTATTGGCATTTATAGCCGTATTGCTTATCCTTTTTTCAGATGGGATACAAACCTATGATTTTCTTATCCTATTGTTTGCTGTTTTCTTTATAGGTACCCCGTGGTACAAATTTTTCAAAAAAAAGTAAATTTAAATTTAGGAGGAATAGTAAATGAAGAAAAAATTGATCTTTTTTGTAATGGTTATGTTTTTAGCATTTCAACCCCTATCTGTAAATTTAGGTGCTTTAGCTAAAGAAAAAAATGAAACTACTGACACTACTGATTGTAATAGTTGCTCACAACAAGCACCTTTGCAAATTGAAAAGAATGGTTTCCTTAATGACTCAGTAGTTGTAAATGAAGTGAAACAGGATTTAGATATTGCAGAGAATTTCACACATAGTGAATACAGTAGATAAGACTTTGATTGGCAAAATACTGAGTATATGGATTACGGTAAGAATAAAGATGGTTTGATGATTCCTTATAAAAAGAACAATGAAAGTTTTGATATTCGATTATTGACTACTTATGATAAAACCACTGGTGAAGTTGGCGAATTTATCATTATGAAATCAACTTTAGATATAGAGAATAATGAAATCAATGTTACTTATGCAACATTAAACAATGAAGACATGCTTGGTATGACTCTTGAAGTAGGTACAAATAAAGTAATTGATAAACAAGTTTATTTCGATGAAAATTCAGAAGTTTCCCTTTTATCAACTAATAGTGCTAAAGCAGGTTATTGGAGTGATTCATGGGAATGCTTAAAAAACTATTGGTATGATGCCCCTGAACTAACAAAACAAATTTGTAGTGCCGCATGTGCGTCAGTAATATTTGGTGGCAATGTTGTAGGTGCTGTTGCGTGTGCTAGTTGTTTAGGTTCTCATGTTATGGTATGTCTAATCCATTAATAGTTAATTAAAAATCCCCTTCTATGGACGTTTAAAAGGTAAACCGATAATAAAATTGTTTAATATTATTATAAAAATATAAGAGCCTTGCTACACTCTAGCGTGTAGTAAGGCTCTTTAAAGTTGTTTAATTCTTATTGAACTAAAGCACCCTGTTAGTTGAAGAACTAATTTTACGAAATAATTCCTTTATAATTGTTGTATAGTACTATATTATTCCGCATGTTCTTTCATTATTTTATCAAGTGCTTTAAGATAAGCATCTTTATTTTCCTTACTTAACTCATAAAGTGCATTATCCCAATTTTCCCCATCTACACCCGATAAATGTGGAGTACTTTTTAGTACAGCTTCTTGCATATTCGGTTTATCCTCTTTACTAGCGTCTTTAATAAGCTTTGTTGCTTTTCTTGCATCTGTAACCCCTACTTGTATGTCTTTGTGAATGTCTTTGTATTTAACAGGAACATTTATATATTCCATATTGTCTAAAATCTTATCCATCTTGATTGCTGTTTTTAAAATATCTTTTTCTTTTTCTTTGTCTTCCATAGCTTTCATCGAGTTTACTATGAATATCTTAAAAATATCACTCAAGCATTTGCCAACTACTCTAAGCAATCATGGAATATTGGCAAAATGGCTCAGATGAATAATCGTTTTTTAATTAGCCTGAGAAATAAGTTATTAACATTAACACCCCAAGTAATGATTCAAAAACAAGCACAGCATGTCTATAATTTTGAAACCACAAAATAAACAAACTATAACGAAATTCTTAAAATCTGCACTTTCTTTGTGCAGATTTTTTCTTTTAACTAGTCAAATAGATAAAAAGTAATAGCTCTTAAAGTTTTTCTTATAATAATATCATCATCCTTTTTCATTTTAAGATATTTCTTTAAAAATCAAGCTACAGTAACATAGTTAGAATTTGTCAATAAAACTTAGATTTTTCAGAAATGTCTATAAATATTTTTTCAGTAAAATATAATCACCATCTCTGCTAAAATATGCTATTATACCTTTAGTATAATGTCCTATTTTTATCAAAGTAAAAATAGAGGAAATATGAACTACAAAAGGATGATGAATATGCAAAATATCCAACAATTATTCCAGAGCGAAGATGGAAATATCCAACAAAGAGAGAATTTTTTGTCCCTATTAGAGAAAATTGTTTCCTCATTAGATGAATTAAAGAACCCAAATAAGACAACTCTTGGTCCAATGAAAGAGCGATCTGCTAATTTTTATCAAGAGCTTATGCAAGAGCATCAAGTGCCAACAACTGGGATCGGACTCGATCAAGTTGTAAAAGAATTGACACATTTAATGCAAGGACACCCTTATCATACACGTAACTTTGTAACAAATGTTTTACCGATGGCAAGTATTCCTGGAGTGTTAGGACAGTTTACAAATGCGCTATTGAATGGCAATAATTTATGGGATGTTTATGGTCCTGCTGCTGCTGAGTGTGAGGTTAAAGTAGTAGCAATGATGTCTAAATTAGTAGGCTATGATTATACGAAAAGTTTTGGCTATACTACATGGGGTGGACAAGGTGCTGTTTTTAGTGGACTTCGTCTTGCCATTGCAAAACAATTCCCTCAAGCAAAAGAAGATGGTGTTCCTACTAATTTATATTGCTTTGCTTCAGAGAATGCCCATTACAGTCTTTTAAAATCAGTAGAAGCCGTGGGTATCGGCAGTAAACATTTAGTGCGTGTAAAAGCAGGTAAAGATCATTCGATGGATGTAGAAGACTTACGTGCACGCATGACAGACGTCATCGAAAATGGCGGTATTCCTGTTTATGTAGTAGCGACAACAGGTGCTACTGATCAATTTGGTATTGATGATGTCCAAGCCATCAAAGAAGTCACAACAACCCTTGAGAAGAAATACAACTTACAACCAGTACATATTCATGCTGATTCGGCTTTAGGTGGTTTTTATGCCTTCTTTAATGATTATGATTTTAATAAAAACCCACTCCAATTCGAGTCAGAGGTTTTACAGGGATTAGCACAAATCCGTGAACGTATGCAACATCTAGCCATTGCGGATAGCCTATGCTTTGATTTCCAAAAGCTTGGCCAAACACCTTATTTAACTAGTCTATTTTTAATTAAGGAAGGTAAAAGTTTACAGCTACTAGATATTGAGGACTTTGATACGCCATATGTAGGCAATCGTGGTTATGGCTCTTATCATACTGGCTATACATTAGAATGCTCTCGAATGGGTAGCTCCATTGCTATTTTTGCTGCATTGCAGGCATTTGGTAAGGAAGGCTATCAACAACTATTAGCTAATTATGTACGTGTGAATTTAGCATTCCGTGCTCAATTAGCTGCGAAAACGCCAATGCTACAGGTGGTTAATGAATCCAATATTGGGCCAGTCACAGCGTTTCGTTTATATCCAGACGGCATGAATTGGCAAGCTGAACAAGCTGGTCACTATACACAAGACCAAATAGAACACATAAACGGTATCAATGCTTCATTCTTTGAAATTATTGGAGAAGGTCGAGACGAAGTATTCTTTGGTGACACAACGCGTGTTTGCACGGTTAGTACTAGTGATACAACACAACAAGTACCAGTTGCAGCGGCAAAATTTTTCTCTATCTCACCTTATACGGAGACAGAACACATCTCTAATATGATTCATTTCTTACAGCAAAAGCTTAAAGTACTGGAGGCGTCCCACATTGCGTATCGTCACTAAATTTAAGAGTTCTTTACTCTACAAATATATTGCCAGTTTCACCATTCCAATAGCGATTATTTCCTTGCTCTTTAGTATTGTGTTATTTGCCGTTTCTTACCGCATTATTGACAACTTTGTTATTAAACAATTTGAATCTACTTTAGAGATTACATCGACAACAATTTTTGAAGATATTGAGAAAAATGATGTAAAGGCAGCGGATAATGGTAGCCCTGACAAATACAAAAAGCTTTTAGATCAATTGAATGCAACGGTTAAAAAATATGATGTTGAAAACGCCTATATCCTTTCTAAAGCAAATGGTAAGGAACATATCGTCGCACTAAGTAATACCGACAATCATCAGCAAGATTATGTATTTAGTGAAGAAATGCATGAAGCCGTAGCTAGTGGTAACACACAAACAAGTGATATTTATAAGGATGAATATGGTATCCATAAATCCATTTTTATCCCATTTAAAGATACAGATATTATTTTCGGTTTAGATATGGATGCTTCCTTCATTTCTAAACTTCAAACGGAAACACTTTGGATTTGTATTATTTTAACGATAGTATTTGTAATTTTTGGTATAATCGTTGCTTACTTTATTAGTGTGGGCATTACGAAGCCTATTAAAAAAATGACGCGTTATGTTGGTCAAGTTGCACGGGGAGATTTGGCTGTTGAACCTCTCCAAATAAAAGGTTCCAATGAAATTGCCCAGCTTTCATCAGGCATTGAAAACATGACGGAAGATTTGCGTTCGTTAATTAAACAAATCGCTCAAAATGCTGAACAAGTGGCCGCAATGTCGGAGGAATTAACAGCAAGCTCTGAACAGACAAGTGCATCCATTCAGCAAATAACCTCTTCTATGCAAGAGGTTGCAGCGGGTTCAGAAAAGCAAACTTCTTCGATTGAAGAAGTGGATAGTCATATTACAACCATCTCTAACAAAATGTCAGAGGTAGTGACAAGTGTAACCGATGTAACAGATAAGGCATTCCAAGCATCTGCTATATCAGAAAAAGGCAACACAACAATCCAAGATGCTACTGAAAAAATGGCCGTAACATCTCAGGCTATTCAAGAGTCAGCAGCTGTAGTAGAACGTTTAAGCACATACACAAATGAAATTGGGGATATTGTGACATTGATTACCCAAATTACAGATCAAACGAATTTACTTGCATTAAATGCTTCGATTGAGGCAGCGCGTGCAGGCGAACACGGTAAAGGCTTTGCAGTTGTAGCGGAGGAAGTCCGTAAATTAGCCGATCAATCTTTAGAGGCAACTAACAGTATTCGTACACGCATTGAAACGATTAAAGAAGAATCTGCACAAGCCGTCAAATCAATGGCTATCAGTAGCAGTAATCTTGCTGAAAGCTCAACAACATTCAATGCATCCGGAGAGGCATTTGCTGAAATTTATACCCAAGTCACTGCACTGACGAGAGAAATGGACCATGTCAATAACGTGATGTCCAATATCAATGAAGGTGTTAGCAGTATTGCTAATTCTGTTGAACAAGTGGGGGTCGTAGCTGTTCAAGCTTCAGGCAATATTCAAAACGTAGCTGCTGCCTCTGAGGAGCAATCTGCAAGTATCGAAGAAATAACAGCTTCCTCTAATAACTTAGCTGAAATGGCTCAACAGCTTCGCAATATCATTCAAAAATTCCAGTTATAAAAATAACAAATCCGCTATGCACATTTTCGGCATAGCGGATTCTTCTTTCCATAAAAACTCTCCTACCAAAATGGTAAAAGTTTAGGCAATAATATTTTTCACAACTTTTGAAATAACGGCACCTTCAGCCTGACCTGTCAGCAATGGTTTTGCAATTTTCATGGCTTCTCCCATGTTCATTCCTTTTCCAACACCCGCTGCCACTAATTTCTCTGCAATTTCTTCTTCTGATAATTGCTTTGGTAAAAAGGATCTCAAAAGTGTCAATTTGGCTTCCTCTTTTTCAATCAGGTCTGCTCGCCCAGCCGTTTGTGCACCTTCTAAAGCCTGATTTGTTTGTTTGACCTCTCGATTAATAATAGCTATTTCTTCGTCAGCTGTTAAAGCCTCTCCCTTTTCTTTTTCAGCTGAATCTAATGCTGACTTTAAAAGAGATAATACACCCTTCGCTAACGTATCTTTTTCTCTCATTGCCGTTTTTAATTGTTCAAATACTTCTGTTTTTAACAATGATCTCACTCCTTCTAACGTCTATATCAAAAAAATTATATCATAAAAATCATGAAGGATTATAGTTCGTTGCATCTGCTAACTTTACTTTATAGTGTAATATTCCCTTTAACTCACCTTCATAAGAAAAAATGCCTTGCTGAATTAATTGACGCAGACGATAGTCAATCCATTCAACCTCTCTCAATTCTTCCATATGCCCCAGTACCTCTCCAATTAACCTAGCTGCAACTTGGTAATGAATTTCCTCTTGTTCTTCCTGTAAACGTTTAGCACAGGTAATGATCAAGTCATCCTCTCTATCCTCATTATTATTTCCCCAAAGTTCATGATATTTCCATGTATGTATGCAATCGTAATCATCCATTAACAGATTTAGCCCTTCTTTGCATAGGGAGTGCCTCAATGCTTCTTTTAATGGCCATCTTTGGAAATGTTCAAAAAAGTAAAGTAAATCCTCTGTGCTGACCTCTCCAGTCGATCTTGGATAATGATCCTCTGCTAACTGTGGTAAAGTATATAACTCATGAAATAACTGAAAAGTATCTAATACATAGATATCATTTGTTTTCTGTTCGAGCATCGCCAAGACGAGTCGAAGCCCTATTTGCTCATGAGCATTTTGACAAGTCCAAATCAGTATATCCTGATGAGGGGGGATATTTTTAATTTTCTCTATTGCTTCCTTCATCTCCCGCTCACATATGATCAATCCATCATCTTCTATTAGATAGCGCTGTTCCAACCATTGAAAACGAGCTTCAATTCCGTCCCTTGTATGTACATCTTTTAAAGGACCAACAGAAAAATTACCTGGCACAACAATAATCTCCTCGGACTTAGCATAGTCAGGATTACGAAAGGCTGCTTTCAAGCTCCCCCCAGGTGAATGACCGAATACAATATGCACTGTTTGTACCGTTGAAGCATCCCGCTCCTCAGCTTGCTGTAATAAAAACTGTAACATGCTATCTCTTGACTGTTCATTTATTAAAGTTAAAAGAAGCATCGACTTCGCATCAGCTTCACTCAATCGTTGTATTGACTGTTTTAGTTGGTTGATCTTCTCCATCATCTGTACTCCTTTATTTAAAAACACCTAACCTTATCATACCTCTTTATTACCTCAAATTACTAATTTAGTTAGTTTTAAAGATATGTTACTACTATTGCTAGTGAATTCTTTAATCTGGGCGGAGGCTCACTTCTTTTGAGCGACTTGCTCACTTTTTGGAGCAGGACAATGTATGAACTATATTCTCCAGAGCTAAAAACACTCATGTCCCTATAAAAAAACATACTACACGTAGTAGCTCAACTACGACGGTAGTATGTTATTTAATCAACATTCGTTAAAAATACTTTTCCTTTTTTAGTTCCCTCAACAGCATCGATTGCCTTATGGATATCCAATAATGGAAAACGAGCATGTACATTCATCATTTTTAAGGAGCCATCCTGTACAAGGTGTATAAGTTGTTGCATCGTTTGTTGCCATTTTTCAATTGACGTCTGACGTTGCCAATGGCGTAAATGAAACATCCTCGCTTGTACCTTTGCTTCCTTCACAATGTTTGTCCAATTTACCTGAATACCCGATAAAAGACCAATAGCTAAAAAAATACCCTCGGGCTTTACGCAGAAGGCAAGCTGATTGCCAGCCTCTCCACCAATCGAATCAATTGCTGCATCTGCTCCCCTACCATTTGTTAATGCCATAACGGTTTCGTAAAGTGGCATATGAGAGGTATCAATGACAAAAGCTGCACCAAGTTGCAGTAATTCTTCAGTATGCTGATTACTTCGTGTCACAGCAATAAGTTGATAGCCTAGCAATTTCGCAAGTTGAGCATAGAGATGTCCAATGGCAGAGCCACAAGCATTTACTAATAAGACATCGTTTGATTGTAAATTAAGTACCTCTGAGCATGTTACGAAGGCTGTAATTGGATTAATATACATTTGTGCTGCTGTAAAATCATTCATCGTGTCAGGAATAGTCACTGCAAAATCTGCTTGCGTTTTCACTACTTCCTGCCAAGTTCCCTCTCCCCGTAACGGTAATACGCGCTGACCAATAATCTTTGGTGAAACAAGCGGTCCAACAGCTTCTATTATTCCTACTCCCTCATAGCCAGGGATAGTTGGTAAAGTGATTCTATGAGCATATTTCCCCCATATTGGTATTAAATCTGAGGGATTAATCGGTCTGGCTAGCATGCGAACAAGAATTTCTTGACCTTGAGGAGGCTCGATTGTTTTATTCTCTAGCCTTACAACCTCTTGCGGATTTCCAAATTCATAAATTTTTAGGCATTTTGCTTTCAACGATCCTAGCTCCTTTATTCATTCTGTATAGAACAACATCATACCAGGAGCATCTATTTCACGTTCCTTAAATCCAAGCTTCTGATAGAAAGGTTGTTTACCTTTGGCACAAAATAATTGAACCCATTTTATATTTTCTTTCTGACATTGCTCTAAAAGAGCATCCATCACCATTGTGCCAACTCCTTTTCGTTGATAATCAGGATGCACCATCACATCACAGATAAATGTTTGATAGATACCATCAGAGATAATACGTCCATAGCCAATTAGATTGCCTTCATCATATATAGATGTACTGAACCAGCTATTACAAATAGCCTTGTATAATTGTTCATACGTATACTGCCCTTTTGCATTCCAGCCAGTTGTTTGGTGCAATGCTTTATACGAGTCTATCGTCGGATTTGTTTCTTTGATTATATACATATAACACCCTCCTTATTTTGAATAAATATACAAAATAACATATATTTAATCAACAATAAATTTATGATGTTAGAGTTGCAGAAGCTTTAATTGCCCTTCTTCATCCATATTTAATTGTAAAGCTTCGTCTATTTCAATACTAATCGGGCTGATAACTGCTTTCTTATCGGAAAAATACCACAGACGTCCACTCGGTCCTAATAGGATATTGGCTCCGTCTTCATAGTTTCCTAGAAAATTAAGGCCATCCAGTTGAATTTCCTTGTTTGCTATAGGGTTTATAGCATACTTCTTTAATTTTTCAGCAATTGTTTGAATGTCATCTGACGTTAAATTGATTTCTCCAATATGTAACACTTGCTCTACAGAAAAATTAACTTCAGCATGTTTTGGATTTATTTCCTGTCTTGCAATAAGCTCTACTATATTGCCTTCTGGATCGTAGAAATAGCATGCATATGCTTTTAAAAACTCAAAATAGACTTCATCCTGCCCCTCTGAATCCAGCAAGCCTACATGCTCTTCTGCCCAAATCTTTGCCTGTTGAAATAAGTTACTAGGAATATTTAATGCAAAATGATACTGCTTTGGCATTTTAGAAGGCATCTTTTCAAATGTCATCCTGCTTTCTCCCACGGCTATTGTAAAATAGTCAGCTGTTCTTTCTAACAAAGTAAAACCTAACAAATCAACATAAAATTGCTCCATTTTTTGCATATCATGAACATATAATTTTACCTTCGTAATCTTCATCTTTAAGCACCCCTTTACACTCCCTACTATACAAGTAGCTGATTAGAATGGCTTCATGCAAAAGAATGAAGTTTACTTTCGTATAGTTAGAGAAGCTCTCGATCTCCCCTGCTATTTGGCTGCGATATTACGAGGAATTCTACATCTTCTTGTGAATCGTTTCGCATTTGATGTGGTAAATTTGGAGGTACTTCAATTCCCTCATGTTGCTTTAACTCAATTCTTTGGTCATTCAGTTCTATTGTAGCTGTGCCTGAAAGAACAAAGAAAAACTGCTGTGCATGATGGTGATAATGATTTACCTCAGCTGTTTGAGCAGGCATCCGCTCATGTATCACACTAAGCTCCCTATTTTGTACAAGATGCCAGCCATCACACTGTGCTCCCCATTGATAATGTTGTGCTAATGCTTTGTTAATTTTCATCCTTACACTTCCTTCCCTGCTTTAGAGGAGGGATATCCATCATTCTTGTCAATTTCCCTCATTCAATAAATTCAGCTAAGCTAATTTTCCTTTTTTGAAAATCTGCACGGATAGCCTGTAACTCGGCTTCTAACTTTAAGGCACCTGCTTCAACTCCCCTATAAATTACTAGCGGAGGCTGTTCTAAAGCCTTTCTCGCTTGTGAATAATCATAAGATAATAATTTTTTTAGCAACAATAATGTCTTTAGTTTATCTTTTCCTTCCCCAGTAATAGTTAGTTCATAGTACGCTACAGAACTTTCTTCAGGCAACATTTCTTCTAAACTAGGCGGAATCAGTACACTTTCAAGGAACAAAATTAAATTGTCATAAGCCATTGAAAAATGCCAATTGCCTGTCCCATGGGGAGCGGTAAAAACAGCCGTATCACCTCTTGATAGATCTAGACAATAGGGATCGCCTTCATCTGTGGCAATGACTAAATAATCATGTGGCCAATCCTCAATCATCTCATCTGTCACTGGATTATAATTATAGCCCTCCTGCCCACGTATTAAATCTCTTGCGCCATAGATATTTAGATTAATATAATCACCTGTAGCCCATGTAACCCTTTCAACAACATAATGTCTCAAAAAATAAACATACTCTGCTGGCAATGACCACCCACCATCCACAAATTGGCTAATATCCTCTTCTGATTGATGATAAAAAACCATGGGATAGGCTGACTCCCGCTCCTGAAGCTCATCAATAAAATCACGCATTTGCTGTAATACTGCATCGAGTTTCTTTTCTAAATCTTTCAATGGAATTCTCTCCTTTTGATGACCAAGTGTCTTTCTTGCATTTTAACATACCCCATCATTAACCAAATAAGGGGAACATGTTATAATCATTAAAATAGACTGGTAGTATGCATAACGTGAACAAAAATAACGGATGGGAGCGATCTGTCATGCAACATACGAATGAACAGATAATACAGCAAGCCAACACGGAATTTTTGAAAGCACTTCGCTATTTAGATTATGGCAAGGTAAAACAAGGAGAAGCATGTCTCAAACAAGCCACCCATTTGGCAAATCTGCTGAATGACCATATCACATTTATTCGTGCTGCCATTTGTTATGGAGAGTTGCTATGGCACGCTGAAAAATATGATGCCTCCGATCATTGGTTACAGCTGGCACTTGATCGATTGACCGCAGTACAGCAAGATATAAATGACTTACTAGATGTGGATGTGCAACGAGCTCGATCCCTACTAAACCACCAACGACATCCATTATAAGGAGCAAGCAATCATGAAATTACTTATTAGACGTCCAGAACAGTCGGACATCCAGGCGTTACACGAATTCTTTGATCTTGTCATTCGGGAAACTTATAAAAAAGAAGGAATTGCCGAGCTAGTGGACGATCAACAGGATGAATGGGAAACGAAAAAACAGTATGTAGCAATGGACTTAGAAAGCCAGGGCAAAAAAAGATTTTTCTGGTTAGCTTTAAATGAAGAAACCAATGACATAATAGGCACTATCGAATGCGGTGCAGCCAACGAAATCATTCAACAAACGATCAAAGAGGAACTATTCAATTGTCTAGAAATCGGTACCGTTTTTGTTCATCCTGACTATCAAAATCGTGGGATTGGCACCATGCTACTACAGAAAATGCTCCTGACGTTAGAAAATCGAAGGGTTCCTAGTTTTTGTTTAGATAGTGGATATAAACAAGCGCAAATGATCTGGCAGAAGAAATTTGGACAGCCTGATTTTGTCCTTGAAAACTATTGGGGAGCAAATAGTCACCATATGATATGGAAACGAACACTACCATTTCAAATATAGAAGTAAAAAATGCTCTATCAGATTACACAAGAACCTCTATGTAAAAAACAAATCTTTAGTCAATAACATGCTTTATGCATACAATATAAAACACTTTCCCAAATGATTTACAGGGTGTTATTAGGAATTACACATAAGGTTCGTGGTTTAGGGTATGACAAATTACAATGAATACTCAGTATGATTTCCACTTAGCTTTCAAGTGTTACCATCTGATGAAAATATCCTAATAAAAATTTACGGGACTCTCGATATGTGGGATAAGACTCTAAAAAAGACTTTGGATCAGTATGATGATTGGTAAGCAATAAAGAGATTATAAATGCTAATACTTATTATGTTTGGAGGGGAATGAAATGTTAAAATTCATTGATGATTTAGCGGGTGCGGTTTTCGATGTTTTTATGTTGTTTTGTTATTTCTTTGCAGGCGTAATAATTGTAGGAGTCCCCATTTTTTTATTAGCTAAGTTTTTCCTATTGTTTCACTAAATTTCAAACAGGTTGGTCGCACTATAAAAGGAATCACTATAAATAGTGATTCCTTTTATGACGAATACACTCAATATTAGGCTAAATATTTTGTTGCTAGTTCTCAGGTACTTATGGGCGAGACAATGCTATTATTTAATAAATTTATCATAGAACCGTTTGAGCATCGTTGCCATTTGTTGTCTTGTGAGTGTATCTGTAGGATTCATACACTTGCCATCGCCTCGTATAACTCCCTCTTCAATGGCCCACTCCCAATCTTCTTTATGTGCTGGTGATACCATAGCATTTGATTTTATCCCAACTAATAACTCTTTCATTTCAGTAAGTTCCTGTTTTAGTTGTTTGTTTTCTTTCTGTAATTCTTCATACTGAGACAATGATATTTCCTTCTTCTTATCAGTATCTGTGAACCAGGATAAAGACTTAGATCCATTTAATTGGTTTAAATCTACAGTTCCTTTAATACCTGCTACAATCCCTTTGTCTGTGTACTGCCATAAGTCACAAGCAAAGTTTGGCTTTAGTCCAGGTGAGCTAGAGCCACTATAGCGAGGAATCCATAGGAAATCATAATTTTTAACGGTATCCATCAGATAAGGTTTGTAAAAATGATGGCCTGTATATAGCCCGACTTTTACAGCCTTACTTTTTAAATAATCAATAAACACCTGTGTGCCTTGTACGATATTTTGGACACTAGCACCAAAGCTTTCTTCGATATCTACAACATAAAATAGCGGATTATAGTTTTTTGCTCTGTTATAGAAGTCTTTTGCTTGTTCCAATGCCTCAGTACCATTTTTAAAGGTAACATAAATATAAACACCAAAAGGTACCTTGTACTTAATACATGCTTCTATATTTTGAACGTATTTACGGTCAATTGTGCTTGTACCATATTGTGTGCGGATGATAGCCAAATCAACATCTTTAACCGCTTCAGACCAATCAATATCTCCTTGATGATGTGAAATGTCTATGATATAACTCATACAATTTTCTCCTCCCTAAAAATAGTAAATAAATTATGAATAGCGACAAACCCATTGCTTCAAGCATTATTTAGAATCATTCATTAAATAAAGTTATGTAGATTATTTTAGTCCTTATAGGTTCTTCATTTACCGATTTTTAGTGGTCAGATAATTAATAAGACAGAGCACATTTCACATAGTCGAATTAACTCTAAAAAAATAGCGGCTTTATATCAAATATTTACTTTGTAATTAAGTGCTAATTCATCCCCAGGTAACCCTCTTATTCCCCAATTATGTTTAGGCGTTTCAAAAATTGTAATTTCAACATCTTGAGGTGAAATATTTAATTTGTTATTTATGCGTTCAAATAGTAGCTTTACTAATTGTTTTTTAGCTTGAATCGTTCTACCTTCAAACATACTAATTTCTATTATTGTATATGATTCAGTTCTTTCACTTGCAAAATAAAAATCCTCTTTGTCCATAGGAAAAAAGCGATGAAATTTCTTATCTAATGGATATTCAAGTGCGTCCACCATACAAGAATGGATAATATTCGATAATGTTTCCTTAATGGGATTTAACCTTCCCTTAACACCATAAATTTTAATTTGTCCCAACGACCTCTCACCTTTCTTGACTTGCTAATCTAAACTCAACTACCAAATACTGTTCTTTAACGATATTATAAAATTCTTCAACATGACCATCAAGCTAATTCTATGCTTGGTTTCATTTAAACAATCACCCAATTTATTCATGAAACAAATGTGAACTATTTAAACCAACAATTCCAAAATAATAACTCTACTTAACTGTGACCATAATTAACTGCAATATGCTGCAAGCTCAGGTAGAAACAGTTATCCAAATAGTACACATTCTGTTGTTCCAATCTGATAAAGAAATAGATATAAAATATATTATTGTTGATGACAAACTAACGTTTGAAGTTGTGGGTGTCTATATACCTTAAAGCTCCAGGAAATGAAAGAGAGAGTGAGAGAAGCTCAGGACATACTGTTGCTTCGTTAGTTTCTACACCACTACATTTAAATAAATGAAAAGGAAGAACCTTAAATTACTAAAAATTAACTACTCAATTTTAAATGTGCACCTCATCTTTACTATTCAATTTCAAAAATGACCCAAACTTTATATCTACCTTCAATGCTATTTTCTGTATAAACTCTACACTCTTTTATAGAAGCTAATCTAAAAGCAAGCGAATAGGCTATTTTGTAATCTGGTGTATCATATCCGTTATAAATTCTTCCATATATTTCATTTGCAATTGAATCTGCCCAGGTGTCAGCTTCATATAGAGTATCGAAAAGTATTTCTTCTCTGTTCCATTTAATAGTCATTTCATAAACTCCTACGTAGTAATAGAAATAATCTAGATGAATGTATTGTTAGGAATTTGAATTCCATATTTCAAAGCAAGTAGCTACGGATCGTTTCGTAAAATCTTTAAATTGCACTTTGTGAATAATTTGATTTTTCCGAAAATTAAAGAGATTGCAATTACAAAGGGATATTAATATAAAATTATATGAAAGTACTATAAAATTATTTCTAATATTGAGAAAAGGTGGAATTAATATGATTTCAATATACAAATCATTCATATTAGCGGTGGTAATAGGGTTATACGTATATATAGCCAGTAAAAGTGAAAATAGCGTGCTTCTAAATTTTGTCATACTTTATATTATAATTTCAATAGTTTATTTATTATTTAGAAAAATTGAAAAAGAAAAAAGTAAGGAAAAATAACTTAATTAAAAGTAGGAGATTCGAGACCTTTGAAAAGATTCACTGTAAACTATCTGAAAAAAAAGCAGAGGATAGTAGCCAAAACAAAAAATGCCCAAGTACTCAATTAAAAACAAGTAACTGGGCATTATTATGACTAATTACTATGTTGTGTATGTATTATACCATTTTGAAGAGTTAAATAATGGTTTTTTTGGAATCAAAGGAAGCACCAAATTTTATTCCGAAGTTCCTCTTTTTTATATGCATTTATCATATTACCGATTACCTTTTCCAACACAATTTTCAATAAGCTCGCAGAAATGCTCATTATATTTTTCTATAGGTCATGTTTCTTCTCTCAACACGGTGACATGAAGGTGGAAGAAAACATTGAAGTCCCCCACAACAGAGTGGTCTTAATTGGCAGGTTTCTAAACATCATTTCCATGAATAATTCAAGATTTTTATCAAATTCTTTTATTAATTTATGACCTCTTTAAAGCCTATTCGATGTATGATAAGACGATAGCCAGAGTATCCTTCTTCGTCTAGAAACTCCTCAAATTCTCCATAGACAATTATAGGTGTATTGTTTTTATAAGCGTTCTGCATGTTTCTGATAATTTTTTCTTTCACGTCAGGGTTAGCGCTCTGAAAGTGACAATTAATAAGCTCAGAGTATTTACTTAGATAAAAAGATAGAGTGCCATCACTATGTTTTTCGAGTCCATCTGGAGGATTACCGGCTGTCCACAATAAAGTTTTACGCATTGCATAATAAGCTTTCTCCATTCCTAGTTCTGTAAGCATGACATTTATATATGTATCTTGCTCCTCAAAAGTAGAGTCCAGCTCTAACGTATCAAGACGTATTTCTCCTACGTTGTCATAATTTTCAAAACTAGAATCTTCTCCGTCTAAAATGTCCGACTCTTTAAGTTCTACTACAGTTGATTGATTTTCTCCGATAGCAGTATGCTCAGGTGGTGGAATCATATAAACTGAGCCGCCCCGTTCCTCTATTCTTTCTTTCGCTGCCTCCAGGCTGTCCTCACTGAACATAGACTCTACTAGTTCTTGCGTATGAATTTCCTTTTCAACTTCGCCCATAGACTCTTCTTCTGTCTCTGAACTACACCCTGCAATAATTACAAATAAAAGTGCGACAATTGTTATAATAACGCTTTGTATTTTCATATTACATACTCCTCCCTCTAGTTCAATTTTGTTCGAACTCTTTTAATAATACCTCAAATAAAGTTTATTTGGATAACTATTTCCATTTATTATAAAAGCCAATTCTCCAAATTAGGTCTATTTATATTTTTTGGAAGACTATCACTTATATTTAATCAATTATAAAAAGGTACTGAACGTTTTTTATATGAAATGCATGATTAGACTTCATATTAGACCGCTCCCCAGCCTTGCTATTGGTTTGATGGGGAAAAATTTAAGACCACCCATTTTGGAGTGGTCTTTTATGGTGTATTTAATTAAAGCATTCCGTTAGTTGAATAAGTAAATCTGTTTTGCGTAGGAATCCCAATCTTTATTATCAGTATTTATTTCAATTGTAGGTATGATTGAATTTTCAGCTTGACTCCTATACTCTTGTTGTTGGTCTAATAATAATTCACACGCTAATTTCATTTCTTGCATGGTTTTCCCTTCCCATTCATTGGGATTTCTACTACTTATTCTTTCCTCTAAATTCTCTGGTGATACAGTTAACAAAGTACATCTTGCTCCCATTCCAAGTAACTGGGCTTCTAATTCCTTAATGTCATCTGATATTGAATGAGAAAATGCTACTCGATGATTTAAATGAAACCTTTCCAAAATAAAGAATAAGCCTTTTGAACGTTGAGTTTGTCCAATTTCTCTTGACCAATTATTTAACATTTTCAACATCGTGACTCTTTCTCTTAAGACCTGTAAGTGTTCCTCTCGACTTAACGACTTTAATTCACCATTTACTTTGTGTAATACTTGCGAATAATGCTCACTGAGAACTATGACACTACGTTCGGCATCATCACTTGCGTGAAGTTGTTTCAACGCTTTTAAGACTGATGTTTTTCCAGCATTCGAATAGCCTTCTAAGATTATCCCTCTAAAATCACTCATTTTCTCCCCCTAATTAATGTAATCTCTATCTAAATAAGGACTGTAGAATTATTTACGGTTGTTAAACTAACCTGCTCCGTTTGCCATCCATGTAACACAAAATCAATACAACACCATAGAAAATGTAAGATTTTCACGTTCTTTCATTGGAGTTTAACAACACTTCTTTCTTTATGTATGACTCTCTGAAAAACAAAAATAACGGTAATGCCAGCGATAAACCAACTGTAAACAAAGTTAATAGACATATCCACTTTTCTTTAATGTTATACTTTCTTGACTCATTAAACATAAAGATTATAAAAACAAAGCATGAAATAAAAAAGTCAACAGCGAAGAAGGTCGATATCGAGTTTGCAAATAATAAATCTACTAATAACCCTAAATCAAATCCGTTTTTGTTCAAGAATTGCACCAAAAAATAATACGGGAATACTGTGCCGATAATCGCAAATAACAAGTACACTTTTCTCATTTACATTAAACTTCCCCTCTCTATATGATTTTCACAAATAATATACTTCTTAATTAAACTCTTTCAGTTTAATCATACCTCATAAAAAATAATATAAATATAAATATTTCCATTTACCATTCCAACCAATTGTCTTTTAACTATTCCTAAATGGTTAAATGATGCTGCTGAAAATGAAAATATAAATTTCTCTCAATTACTTCAGTTCGTCATAAAAGAACGCTTAGGAATCATTAGAAAAGAACAATAAACAAAAAAAGACCAGGTACTCACTTTCAAATGAGCGCCTGGTCTTTATTTTGGTCACTGATTAAAAATTATTCAACTTTTATATTAAAGGCTTTACTATGTTCTATTTGTTAAATATCCTACTACATTGATTTTATTATAAACTCAAAATCTATTTGCCTCTGATATTAAGGTCTCTACAAATTCGTTAATTTGCTCCATTTTCACTTTTAAACATAGTGCAGGCCCAGTTTCTGATGCACTATGATTATTTCTCTCCCCTGCATCTAACACAAAAATTAGTCTATAATAAGGTTCCCATTCGTCTCTTTCATGTTCAGGTACTTGAAGAAAACCATTTCCAGGGTAATAATAAGAACCAAATAGTGGGATATGATAAATACATAAACCAGGATCATGGACCTCTAACATACTTAGATGTTTAGTATCAATTTGTCTTAGATCTTCTAATAATTTAAAAAAGTCTCTTCTCATACAAACTATTTCAGAACTTATTTCAGGAAAACTATGACCTGATCGAAATAGAATATTAAATTTCACACTAGATTCATTAACTAAAACTAAATTTATTTCAACTTCACAATTAGGTTGATCACTATAATCTTTTAATAAAGCCATAATTTAAACCCCTTTACACTATTAGCAATAGTTATATTAACTAAATTACAACAATCCACAGTGACTATACCATGGATTGTTGTAATGTTATATATGAATTACCTTTATACTGGATCTCCCGTAGTGCTTTTTTACTTAATATCTCCTTGGTACTGCCAATTGCTTTTTAACCATTTCAATTTCTTTTCTTTTTGATTATATACTGTATCGATAACATCAGTATTTTTATTAAGTAGGACTGCATAATTTGATTCTATGTTTGTAAAAAAAAACCATTATCAATTAAGGTAACCGGCCCCTACTGTTAAGCGCTACGTTGTGCAATGATAATTTCTAATCCTTTTAAATCTCCATTTCCACTGCGGGTTGCGTGTAGGAGGAGTTTGTGGACTTGAATGGAAACACATAAATTTTGAAGAAATGACATTGGAGGTTGAACAACAATTAGTTGGTATTAAAGATGAAAATGGGAAAGCACAATGGCAACCTAGACCTCCAAAATCAAAGGCTGGTTATCGAACAATTCCATTTGGTAATATGCTCGCAGAAATGCTAAAACGTATTAAAAAAGCACAAATAGAAAATCGTTTAAAATATAGTAAGTTTTATCAAAAGGATTCTGAACATGATTATGTATGTAAAAAAAANNTACTAGAAAAATAAGCGAAAAGTTAAATATTAGTTTTAACTATCATTCCTTACGCCACACGCATGCTACAACTTTAATCTAAAATGGTACACCTGTTAAAACAGGACAAAAAAGATTAGGACATAGTCGAGCTACTGTAACAGAAGATCGCTATGTCCACCTCACTGAGAAAATGGCTAGAGATGCTGCGAACATCTTTGACTCATTTGCTCAAGATATATAAGAAAAGAATTTCTAACTTATTTTTTATGGTGGGGAATTGGTGGGGAACCCCCCCAAATTGATATAAAATCAATCAATTATTAAAAACCCCTATAAACCCTGTTATATCAATATTACTTCGAATCATCCATCTTCAGCACAGCCATGAATGCCTCTTGAGGGACTTCGACTGAGCCTACTTGTTTCATACGTTTTTTACCTTCTTTTTGTTTATCAAGAAGTTTTCGTTTACGGGAAATATCTCCCCCGTAACATTTCGCTAATACGTTTTTACGGATGGCTTTAATTGTTGAACGCGCCACGATTTTTTGTCCAACTGCTGCTTGAATTGGTACTTCAAATTGTTGGCGTGGGATTAATTCTTTTAATTTTTCTACGATGATTTTACCTCGATCGTAGGCAAAGTCACGATGTACGATAAAGCTTAGGGCATCGACTTGCTCACCATTTAATAAAATATCCATTTTCACTAATTTCGATGGCTGGTAACCAATAAGTTCATAGTCGAATGATGCATAGCCCTTTGTATTTGATTTTAAATAGTCAAAGAAATCATAGACAATTTCTGATAATGGCATTTCATAAATAATACTTACACGCGATGTATCAATATAATCCATCGTCATGAAATTACCACGCTTCATTTGACAAAGTTCCATAACCGCTCCCACATAATCATTTGGTACCATGATTGTTGCTTTCACATATGGTTCCTCGACACGATCGATTTTTTGAGGGTCTGGCATAAAGGAAGGATTATCGACTTTCAGCTCAGTACCATCTGTCATATGAACATTGTAAATTACGGAAGGTGCTGTTGTAATTAAGTCGATATTAAATTCACGCTCAATACGCTCCTGAATAATTTCCATATGTAGTAATCCTAAGAATCCACAGCGGAAACCAAAACCAAGTGCTTGCGATGTCTCTGGCTCATATTGTAGAGCAGAATCATTTAACTCTAGCTTTTCTAACGCTTCACGTAAATCATTGTATTTGGCTGTATCGATTGGATACAAACCACAGTAGACCATTGGGTTTAAGCGACGATAACCAGCTAATGGCTCAGCTGCAGGACGGTTTGCATAGGTTACAGTATCCCCTACACGTGTGTCCCCTACATTTTTGATAGATGCGGTTAAGTAACCTACATCACCCACTGTTAACTCAGCCTGTGGCACAACTTTTGGTGTATGTACCCCAACTTCAATAACCTCGAATTCCGCACCTGTTGCCATCATGCGAATTTTATCGCCAGGCTTAACAGTACCATTGATGACACGAATCGAAATGATAACACCTTTATAGGCATCGTAAACAGAGTCAAAAATTAAAGCTTGTAGTGGTGCATCTGGATCACCAGTTGGCGCTGGTACCTTCTCTACGATTTGCTCTAAAATATCCTCGATACCAATACCTGCTTTCGCAGACGCTAATACTGCTTCAGATGCATCTAATCCAATAACGTCTTCTACTTCTTGACGTACACGTTCAGGGTCAGCTGCAGGTAAATCAATTTTATTGATTACAGGTAAAATTTCTAAATCATTGTCAAGTGCTAAGTAAACATTTGCTAGTGTTTGTGCTTCAATACCTTGTGCTGCGTCCACAACTAATATGGCACCCTCACAAGCAGCTAAACTACGTGATACTTCATATGTGAAATCGACGTGTCCTGGTGTGTCGATTAAATGAAATGTATACACTTCGCCGTCTTTTGCTTCGTACTTTAATTGAACTGCATTTAACTTAATTGTAATGCCTCGCTCACGCTCTAAATCCATTGAGTCGAGGAGCTGTGCCTTCATCTCACGGGAAGTTAAAGATTTTGTTTGCTCTAAAATACGGTCAGCAAGCGTTGATTTCCCATGGTCAATATGTGCAATAATAGAGAAATTTCGTATATTCTCTTGTCGTTTTAAACGTGCTTCTCGGTTCATCTTTTCCACTCCTAATTAAACTATAATGAATTATACTATGAACATAACGCAAAGTACAACAGCAACTAGACTTGAAAGCCTATAATATCAATACTTTCAGTGTTTCATGTCGTTTTTAAATTTTACAGTATTAAGTATATAAATGCAGACAAATCAGCTATAGTAGTACTCGATGTGTAGCAGTTGAAATGAAAATGTGTCTACTCGACATGAGGAGAGATTCGATGGATGAATCTTCGCCTGATCAACCAAGAAAAGCACGCTATCTCCAAAAGATATCATCATTCATATTGCTAAAAAGCGTGAACACAATCCCATTTTTTTAAACCTAAACTATGATTAGTAAAAGAAAGAATGGACATCGCACCATCTTCCATATAATAGGACAGGTCAAATATCAAGCTTACCATACAGGAACAACTAATAGAATAAATATAGGTAGAGCAAATAGCTCCCTTTCTAAGATATAGAAAAAGTCAGCTACGCAGACAAAACTGTGTATACTGACCTTTTTTATTTTATTTATTTAAGGCTTGTTGAATGAGCTTTGTTAAAACTTCTATCCCTTTTTTCTCTAAATGTACACCGTCAGGGGCAAAGTATTCAGGGTGATTGATTGCTGCTGCATGCCAGTCAATTAGTGTTATTCGCTCATGTTCCTGTGCTTTTTGCAGTAAAGCTTCATTCACCTTTGCTTCCCAAGATCGCGGCACACGTGTATTCACTAGATAAATATCGGCATTTGAAAAAGCTTCAAGGAGTGCATCCATTTGGTCAGTCGTAAAATAACCATTTGTCCCCAATTGTAGAATGACAGCATGATTAGGTTGATTAAAACTTGCATAATTTGGTGCAAGTTTTACAGCTTGCGAAACTTGACGGCCTATTTTTCCATCGATTGTAATAGTCGGATACATATTATGTAAGCTCGGTGCAATATCAATCATTAGGGAGTCACCAATGGCTAGTATGCCACGATAAAACTCATCCTTTTCAGGCTCTATAATGGTGTTATTTTCTTCTTGCTTAGGTGTTTCTATCTTTTGAACATCTTCTACTCCCTCATCCTTACTTTGAGAAGGCTTGTCGGTAGAGGCTTCAGCTTGTTTGTCCTGCTTGTTCAGATTGGCTGTAGGCTCTTCGCCATTAATTTTTATCGTTGTTGGCAGCGTTTTAGATGGGTTTTGCTGACTTTCACCCACTACACCTGTCATGCCTGTGAAAAATACAAACAGAAAAAGAGGAACCATAACCGTTGATATTTTTCGTGGAAAAGTAAGGCTTCCCCACTTGTTTTTATTACAAATCAGATATTTTTGACAATAGACTCGGAACCCTTCTTTCCGGATGGGCATCTCAATGAAGCGATAGGATAGCTCTGCAATCATCAGGATTAGTAAAAGCTGCAGGAATATTCGCCAATAGGAAGGATTACCAATTTCATGAATGGGTGTCCCTAAAACCATGACAGGATAATGCCATAGATAAATGCCGTAGGAACGAGAGCCTATCCAACATAATGGCTTCCATGCTAATATTTTTCCTAGTATGCTGACCGGATGAGAAATACATGCAATCAAAACGGCAGCATTCAAGCAAAATAAAAACATGCCTCCTCTATAAAGAAAGGATTGATATTCATCCACATACACTATGCTTACTAAAAAAATAGTAAGTGCAATGAAACTCATAATATTTAGTTTCTTCACATGGTTCGCTGATAATTTTTGAGAAGATAGTCGTTTCATTGGCCAAACAAGTGCTAGCCAACAGCCTATTAATAATTCAAAACAACGTGTGTCCGTTCCATAATAAACACGACTAGGATCAGCGCCTGGCTGATAGAGTAATGCCATTACGAATGCTGAACAAAGGGCACCACAAAAGATGATATTTGCTAGTTTATTTTGTTTTTTAACAACAAAAAGTCCAATCATTAAGAGCAATGGCCAAATCAAGTAAAATTGTTCTTCAATAGCTAATGACCATAGGTTTTTTAAAGGTGATGGAGAACCGAAACTATCAAAATAAGAAAGTTTATGAAAAATGAACCACCAATTACTTGAATAAAAAATGGAGGACAATGCATCCCCGCGCAAAGTATGGAGAAGCTCTTTATGAAAGAGCATTGCCCAAACAAATGATGTAATAATCATAACGTAGGCAGCTGGTAGTAGCCTTCTAAATCGTCCCACCCAAAATTTCTTTAGGCTGACTGTTAATTGATTGCCCTTTAAAGGTAAGATGGTAGAGGTGATTAAATAGCCCGATAATACAAAGAAGATATCTACTCCTAAAAAGCCACCTCTAGCCCAACTGAAGTTAAAATGATAAGCAATAACTGCTAATACAGCCAATGCTCGAATCCCGTCTAGTCCAGGAATATAACGATGATTTAATGACTTGCCTGACATACTATTCCTTCCTTCAATAATCTCTCAATTTCGTTTCGGTATAATGTGTTGGTTTTTTCTAGCTGTACAAAGTAGAAGTCAATCTAAAAGCGCTGTCACAATCTGTAATAACCGCACACGGCTTTGGTTAAATGATGTTAGTTACATCCAAATGCTACAAGGAGTATCGCTTTTTGAAGGTATTCCCTTCTGCATCAAGATAAAACCTGTTGTCACGTAATAGAACCTTTTGGATTGATAACCATCCCCTCTCTATTATTTTTGCTTATTCACTTATATGTTTGACGATTGAAATACGATAAAAGTTTGAGAGAAAAATGAAACGTTATCATTTTTAGTCTTCTAAAAATTCATATGTATATTTGCTATAGAGGCATTCCCAAAAATGGTATATACTCCAAAAGTAAGTTTGCTTTATTTGCATATGCCTTCATTTAACGTTTTATCATGAAATTCGCGAGCCAACTTGAAAATTATAAGACAAGAATGGAGCAATGGAAAGACAATTAATGAGAATTATTTCTGGAAATTTTATTATCATACAATATTAAAAAAGTGAGCCCACAAGAGTCCCACTTTTTAATATGATTGGTCTATTTTGTTGAATCATTGACAAACGCTTTTGATATTGCCTTACCAATTACAGCAATCGTACGATTAACCTCTTCCTCAGTATTACCAATTCCACCAATCTCAATAATCATCATTTGCTTTGCTAAATCCTGATTGTATCGCCCATCAACCCCATCACCACTTTTAGAAATAACACCTTTGGAAATTTTCGGAACAATGGCGTTTAGTGTGGATGATAAACTTTCAGCATAGGCTGTATTCCAGCGGTAATTAGCATGTTCTGCCCCAACAACAATAGCGATTTTCGCATAATTTTCCCCATTATATGAGATCGTTGTAAGATCATGTTTTAATGAGTCACGATGTAAATCAACTATTAAATCATAATTATTTGTTTCTAAATGCTTACTTAAATATGGCCTCATCACATTATAAGATTCATGATAGCCTTTACCTTCTTCTTGTAATTTCTTCATAATATCTACATCAAGAACATCCGTCTTTAAACCATTTACATTAAAATGATTCACAATCTTATCCTTCAGGCTCATAATATTGACCGTTTCATGAGAAGTCGCTACCTTACCACTCACTGCTTTCACCATAGGTTCATATGCTTCATGCGTATGGGTAAATAACACTAACACTTTAAATGGGTCCGGGTCTAGGGCTTGATCTGGTTCAGGTTCTTTCGTTTGTTCCAGTACACTTTGTTCAGCTAAATTGGTAGCAGCAAACACGACTTGCTTATCTTCTGATTGTTTGATCGGAGTCGATGCTTGCTTGTTGAACGGAAGTTGCCCAGCAATGACAGGTAATACGAAAAAGAACAATAATATACCAAATGACCATTGTAGTTTTTTTAGCAAAGTCACACCCTCCTCCCCATATCGTATGGAGGGGGGATGTTAATTAGAACGAAAATAAATTTCTTGTTTTACGCATAAATAAGCGTGTTTTAGAAGGACTACTCTTTGCGTTGTTTCTTCATTATTTTATAAATCACTTGCCCAATTCATTAGCATAGAAGCCACTAATTTTGCATAGCGATCAATCCAATAGTCTGCTTCTTTTGGTGTAACCATCAGTTGTGTGTGTGAGCCAGCGAAGGTTTCCTCAAACAGCTGCTGCCGCTCCTCTTTCGTCCATGTCGCCCATTCTCCAAATATAGGTTGTACTAATGTCATATCCAGTTCCTTGTTGATATCTGGTTGCCATGAGGATAATGAAAGCTTTGATGACGGTTTACTGCGTTCAGCCACACGAGCAGCTATCGAACGTAGCATAGTTTCTACCGCATCCGCAATTAATACAGGTGCATCTACTACAGTAGGGATCCCTATTGCTGTTACGGGAATGCCAAGCATCTCATAGGAAATCTCTTGCCGTTGATTGCCTACTCCTGAACCTGGATGTATGCCTGTATCTGTTAATTGAATCGTTTTACAGAGTCGATTACTCGCTCTTGTAGCAAGTGCATCTACTACAATGATTAATTTCGGTTGCAAACGTTCAGCAATAGCAGCCACAAACTCACCTGTTTCGTAGCCTGTTTGTCCTGTTACACCAGGAGCATACATGACAAATTTTTCATCAATGACATCTAAACTATGCAAATGGTCAATTAAATAGGGACCTATTGCATCGGGTGTTATAGTGCGATTTCCTAAACCGACTATTAAAATTTTATCGTCTTCTTGCCAAGAAAGTGCGTCATGCATTTTTTTGAAATTTACAAGCAATTCTTTTTCAAGTTGTGCAAAGCCTTCTTGATCTTCTAATGTTAGTGTCGGGACAGAAAGGGTAATATACTGCCCTTCTTTTTTACCAATTTGCTTTTCCCCTTCAGCATCTACAAGAACATCTGTAATTTTTACTCTACCAGCATTCCGATCTTCAATTTGAATGCCACTTGATTGTTCAAGCTTTTCTTTTTGCTCTTTGGTCTGATGGACAACTACCTCTTCTGATTCATCGATTAAATCTGTTCGTTGCCAATTAAAATTTTGCATACAGTTCACCTCAAGCTGTAGTTTGTTCAAACTGTCAAGTAAATATTCTTTGCATTTATCTATTGCAATTTGGCCAAGCGTTTGTTAAAATGATTTTTGTTGTATTGACACAAGAAATCAATGAGAAGATATCATCTCGTACCTAATTTAGGAGGTGAAATATATGCCAAACATTAAATCTGCGATTAAACGCGTAAAAGTTAACGAAAAAGCTAACATTGCTAATTCTCAAGCTAAATCTGCTATGCGTACTACAGTGAAAAAAGCTGAAAACGCTGTTGCTGACAATGCTGAAAACAAACAAGAACTTTTACAAGCAGCTTTCAAATCATTAGATAAAGCAGCTTCAAAAGGACTTATCCACAAAAACGCGGCGGCTCGTAAAAAGTCTCGCCTTGCTAAAAAAGCGTAATTGTTTAAAGGATCAGATACTCTATTAGGAGTAGCTGATCTTTTTAATTTTATAGAGAACAAAAAAAGCTGCCCTTATTAGACAGCTTTCTTTGCCTATAGTTGGCGCAATAAAAATAGCTCTAGATAGCGCTCTCGATTTCCACCAGACGATTTTAGCTGTAAATCAACCTCTGCTAATTGATATAATGCCCGTAGCAAATTTTCTTCTGAAGGCCGATGCCGTTGCTCAATCATAAGTTTGACGCGATACGGATGAATTTTTAAATTTTTAGCGATTTGTTGAGGGTGATAACCTTTTTTCAATAAATAAAAAACATTTGACATGGTACGAACATTGGATGCTAGCAAGCCCACTAACATAATAGGTTCTTGTTTTTGTCGCAATAAATCATGATAGATAGACAAGGCTCCGACAGAGTCATTTGCCAAATATGCGTTAAGCATTTTAAAGGCATCTTGCTCTAATGTTTTTGCCACCAAATCCTCCACTAAAGAAGTTGTAATTTCGCCACCATCACCTAAATAAAGGGTTAGCTTGTCAATTTCCATCTGTAATTGTAGCATGTTGGCTCCGACCATCGTAACAAGCAATTCAATAGCATCTTGTGTAATGCTATTACCTTGTGTTTTGACAATGCCTTGAATCCATACGGCTAAATCCTGCTCTTTTGGTGTTTCTGCTTGTACAAATAATGCATGCTCTTTCATCATTTTAGTCACTTTTTTGCGCTCATCCAATTTTTCATAAGGAGCAATAAAAACCGTTACGGAAAAATCAGAAGGATTCGACAACCATGTTTCCAATCGTTTCACATCATGATCGATTTTTTCCTTCCCTTTCTCGGTTGCCTTTAAAAACGAAGCATTTTTAGCAATAATAAGCTTACGTTCTGAGAAAAAAGGAATGGTATCTGCTTCATCCATGACTGCATCTACTGGTACTTCTTCTAAATCAAATGTGGACATCTCCAGATCTTCTTCTGGACCCATTGCCTCTTTTAAACGTTTAATAGTTTCATCTATAAAATAGCTTTCTTCACCAACAAGCAAATATACTGGTGCAAGCTCACCTTTTTTTATTGTATTCCAAACCGTTGAAATCATAATTTTCCCTCCATCTAGCAATACTATTAGTATACATGATTTCATAGTCCTTTGTGTCTTTGACCGAATTGTGTCGATTCCTTGCCAGACGGGGAAATCACCTTTTCGATATAGCTTTTATGACCATGTTGTCTTATAATAAATAACAGAATTGGAGGGATAACAATGAATCCATTTGAAGGAAAAAACATACAATGTCGACGTAACGATGCCATCGATTCTGGTGTTGGCTTCGGTGTATCATTTGGCGTTTTCACGCTTATGTTTATTATTGCAACTATAGTAGAATTTGTATCACAGTAATTGGACTTATGCAGGAGAAGGGCCTTGGTCATTGGACAAGGCCCTTTTCATTTACGCTAACGGACCAGCGATTATCACGAATACGTATTTCGATTGATCCATTCACCCCTGTTGTCCATGTCACTAAATCTCTACTGACAAAACGTTGTACTACTTCTTCATGTGGATGACCATAACGATTATGGAGACCTGCACTAAAAACGGTTAATTGGGGCTGTAGCAGCTCGACAAATTCTTCTGTGCTTGATGTCTTACTCCCATGATGCCCTGCCTTCAGCAATGTGAGATTGGCCAATAAAGGTCCATAACGCTTGATCAGCTGTTGTTCGCCATATTGCTCCAAATCCCCTGTAAATAACGCTGTAAACGCCTTTTGCTGCATGTACAGGACAAGAGAATCATCATTTCCCTCATACAAGGCGTCATCAGGCCATAAGTAATAAAAATCTGTATCCCCTACATGCCACGAAGTCCCCTTCATTTTTTCTTTAATAGGAATATGTCGCTTATTTGCTTCTCGCAATAAATCATCCATTAAAGGCTCATTCAATGAACCAGGTGTAACGTGTATTTCCTTCATGTTAATCTCTTGTAAGACTTCCTCTGCTCCTTCAATATGATCTGCGTCTGCATGCGAAGCAATAAAAATATCGATAGTTCGTATACCCTTGCCTTTTAAAAATGGGACCACGACTTGCTTCCCTACCTCATATGGACTATCTGCTTTCTTCCACGATGCCTGCTCAAAGCGCAATACTCCACCTGTATCTATAACATAGACAGCCCGTCTAAAAGGCAATTCAATGACAATACTATCTCCTTGCCCTACATTTAAGAAGGTAATCTTTGTTTCGTTATACAACATGGGTGCCAAATGAATCCAAATAACAGGGATGACAAGGATCAAAATAGCTTTCCTGAATCTTTTTATTTCCAAATAATAGAAGCTTGCTAAAACACTTAACATCGCCACGCAGCTCAGCCAAATAGATGGTTTGCCTGGTGACCATAATTGCCAAGGAAGCTCTTGCATATAAAAGATTACTTCGGTCAGCCAATTACGTAGTGGTTCATAGCCAGCAAATAGGACATTAGCAAGTGGTAAAGAAAAATAAGATAGCACAAAGGCAATCATGTTAAAGGGTAATATAATAAAGGAAAACAGTGGAACAAAAACAATATTGACAAAAAACGAGGATAAAGATAATTCATAAAAATGATGGAGTAATAGTGGGTAAACGAGCAGTTGGCACACGAATGTGATAAAAAAAGAACGACCTAGCCAAGTTCTTGTCTGCTTAAAAATAATACCAGAATAAAGAAGACTAGCGGTTGCTAAATAGGATAGCTGGAAACCAATTTGGAAAATAACACCTGGCTCAAGCAAAACAAAGCCTATAAAGCTAATAGCTAATGCATCATCCATCGAAAGAACCCACTTAAAAAAGCGCAGTAACATCATCAATTCTACTACAGAAACAGCACGCCATACGGAAGGTGCTCCCCCTGCAATGACTCCATAAACCGGTAAGAGGATCAATAGCACGACAGTAGCCATTTCCTTGCGAACTCTTATTCTAAGTAATCCTTCAAAAAAGAGCCAAGACATCAGCGCGACATGTAGCCCAGAAATCGCAAATAAATGGGTAATACCAAGCTTTTGATAGGCACGCTGCAGTTCATCCTCCATCTGATCTTGCACCCCTATTAAAAGTGCTTGAGCCTCTGCTACAAGTGATTTTGGAAAAGTCCTCTCTATATGCTTTTTCATTTTGTGTCTTACTTCGGCAAGAATAGTGAAGATGGAGGTTCGTTTTCCTACATAATGCCAATTCGTGATTTCAACAACGCCTGTTGCTCCTTTGCTCGTTAAATAGTTTGACATGGAAAAGGCATAAGCATGTGCAGATGGAGAGGGAGTCACGAGTTCACCTTTTGCAGAATACGTCATTCCAGTTAATGTGGTATTTTCATAAAAATTTTTCTCTTGTTCCGAGGAAAAGGTATAAACTACGTAAAGTTTTTGGCCATTTGTTGTTGTAGCAAACCCACGGAGTTTTTGCCCGTTTATTTTATAGTCACTTGACCAAGTTATAGGGAAGGTTGACGGTAAAGGGGAAGGTTCCCTCAGATGATTGATAGAAAGGAAAAAATAAGTTAGTAGACCACTAGTTAGCACAAAAATTGCAAGAAAACGTGACTCACCTTTTATGGTGAGCCACAGGACTAGTAGCAGTAAAAAAATGAGTAGCCATACTGATTTGTATACTGCAATAGCAGCTATCAATACAGCAAGAGCTACCATAATCCATCTATGCTTTAAAGCTTGATGCCAAATAATGCACTCACCTTCTGTTCATATGGGAGCAATTTTTCAGCAGATACCCCACTCTCGCGAAGCTCGTGCAGCATTTCTGTATACAAAGCTAGTTTGTCATCTCGTAAAAAATCAATTTTACGTTCATCAAAGGGTACATGAACTACTTCCACTCCAGCTTTTGCAAATAACTCCTGTGCATATGGATTATTTTTATAATCTGTTGCGTAATACACACGTTCTATGCCAGCTTGAATGATAGATTTTGTACATGGTAAACATGGAAAATGTGTTACATACAAATCAGCACCTTTTGTAGGTGTTCCATATTTAGCACATTGCAGTAAGGCATTCATTTCAGCATGCACGGTACGGACGCAATGATTATCAACCACATAGCACCCTTTTTCGATACAATGCTCGTCCCCTGTAATGGAACCGTTATAACCACCTGCAATGATGCGTTTGTCCCGTACAACAGTTGCTCCTACAGCTAATCTTGTACATGTACTACGTAATGCGAGTAAATGGCTTTGTGCCATAAAAAATTGATCCCAAGTAATTCGCTCCATATGACTACCTCCAAAAATTGTCTAACTAATTAACTTTCTCTTGCTTTTCTACTATAGTGTAGCCCTTTTAGAAAAGTGGCGTCAATATACCATCCTGTAAAAGCATTACTTTACAGTAATCGCATCCTTTAGCTTTTCAAATGTTTTATCACCAATACCACTAACATTTTTTAAGTCATCTATGGTTTGAAACTGCCCATTTTCCTCTCGATACGTAAGGATACTTTGTGCTTTAGAAGGACCGATTCCTGGCAATGTTGCTAACGTTGCTACATCAGCTTTATTGATATTAATCTTTTGCTCCTTATTAGTCTCAGTAGGTAACGTTAACAAAGAAGAGGATCCTTCCTCTAGCTGTTCGCCCATGATAGGAATATAGATTACCATTTCATCCTGTACCTTTTGGGCATGATTGATAAATTGTGTGTCAGCATTCTCTGTATAGCCACCAGCAAGCTGTACAACATCTTTTATACGTTGGTCTTGCTCAAGTTCATAAACGCCTGGATACATTACAGCACCCTTTATTTCCACAAATACCTGCTGCATAACCGCTTCCTCAGCAGATTCACTCAAATTTTTTTCTTCAATAGGTTGGATTGTTTCGATGAGCTCTTCTTGGGGAGGTGAAGAGTCAGAACTCGAAAAATAGAAGTAACAAAGTCCACTGACGACGAGTATGCTGGGGAATAACATACTTTTTTTGTACTTTTGCCATAAAGATTGTAGCACAGTACCATCCTTTCCTTGCGAAAGGTCATCATATGGAGTTATATATATCTTACACTATGGATGGGTGGTTGAAAATGATAAAAAAACATCAGGAGTTTCAATTTACCTGTTGAAGAGAGCTATCCTCTTAGTTATATCCAGTTTTATCCGACAATTTAGCCTCTTTATCCGCCTGTTCAAGTGTTCTATCCGCTACTTTAATCTTTCTATCCACTACTTTAGCTTTTCTATCCATCAAAAAAGCCACACTGCGTATTACACAGTGTAGCTCCCTTTTCTTTATTTCAGCGCACGAATAAAAATGCGTTCACTTTCCTCATCAGGTGCCTCATCTGTAAAGTCTGCTGTAATTTCCACATGACTAAAACCGATGGCATGCAACCAAGCCATATACTGCTCGATAGTGTAAGTACGTTGCACGTGCTCCTCATCAAAGCGCTCATATAATTCACTTGCGTCAACTCGGACATAAAAGGTCATTTGATGAATAACCGAATGTTCAAAGTCGGCAGGCTCCGTATGCCATATATAACTAATGTCACCATCATCATACGTGAACGGACCATCTAAAAAAATCTCATTCATTTTAAATAACGAGTGAACATCAAAAAACAGCTGACCTCCATCACGCAACGCCGTATAGATACGTTCTAATGTCGTATAAACAGAGTGCTCCTCTACCACATAATTCAAGGAATCAATTGTGATTGTGACAACATCGATTTCCTCAAAGCCATCTAGTTCGACCATAGACATACAGTATAATGGTGCATGGTAGCCTGCACCAGCAAAGCGTTCTGCGGCAATGGACAGCATCTCTTCTGATAAATCGATTCCACTGACTTGATAACCAGACTTTGCAAATAACAAGCTAAGTACACCAGTGCCACAACCAATATCCAACAGTTTTGGGTACTGGCTGCTTGGTGCATGCTGTACAACCCAATCTACATAAAGATTGTAAGGAATATCCGTTTGCAGCTCATCATAGACATGAGCAAAGCGTTCGTAACTCACTTAGTTAGGCCTCTGGCATGTCTAGTTGCGGTGCATCGCCCCAAAGACGCTCTAAATTATAATAAGCACGCTCATCCTTATGGAATACATGTGCCACAACATCGCCTAGGTCAACTAGTACCCAACGAGCTCCATCAAATCCTTCGACACGGCGAATTTCATAGCCTTGTTGTTCAGCTACATCCTGTAATTCGCGTGCAATGGCTTGCACTTGGCGATCTGAGTTACCATGAGCAATGATAAAATAATCTGCTAAAAGGGAAATTCCTTGCATATTTAAAACGACAATATCCTCACCATGTTTGTCGTCAATTGCTTTGTACGCTGCTTGTAATAAAGTTGAAGTCATCCTTCACTATCCTCTCTGTTCATCATATCGTTATAACATTCTATAGATAAAGGATAAATCGGCTGCTTTGTGTCAATTAAAAATGCCAAAGTATGGCGTACACATGCACTCATCGCCTTATCCAAATTTTTTTGTGCTTTTTTGCGCAGACGATCAACTCCATCAAATCGACGGTTCGGTTCAATCATATCTGCGACAAAAATAATTTTTTCTAAACGGCTCATATTAGCCCGCCCAGTTGTATGGAAACGAATAGCATTCAACAGCTCTTCGTCTGTGATACCAAACTCACTTTGTGCTATATATGCACCTACTGGACCATGTAGTAATTCACTACCCCATCCAATTAGTCTTTCATCTAATTTTTCATCACGAACGATATTCTCCATCCACTCAATATCAGCATATTTAGCAATATCATGGAGGATAGCTGCTGTTTCAGCTTTTTTTACGTCCTCGCCATATTTATGAGCTAGGTTGATGGCCGTTTCCATCACTCCGACTGTATGAATATAACGTTTTTCAGGCATTCTTGGCTTAATCGCCGCTAAATACTGTTCGCGTTCCATAAAGACCTTCCTCTCGTATGAACGTCTCTACAGCTTCTGGTAGTAGAAATGTCACCGTTCCTCCTGTAGCCAGGCGTTCACGAATCAGTGTGGACGATAAATCGATTTGAGGTATTTCCACCATACGTATAGGGTACTCTGTTGCCGCGGCTGTCCCTGGACGCTTTACTCCGACAAACTGAACAAGTTTCACTAAATCATCTATACAATGCCATGTATGTAGCGAATCAATCATATCGCCACCGATGATAAAGTAAAATTTCACATTCGGCTCTCTTCTACACAATGCAGAAAGTGTCTCATAGGAATAGGATACGCCACCCTTCTCAAGCTCATACGACTCTACTGAAAAATAAGGAAATGGACGAATCGCACGTTTTACCATTTCAAGTCGTTCAACATTACTAGCATCAAAACGTGCATGCTTATGTGGTGGGATGGCATTAGGCATAAAGCGGATTTCATCAAGTTCTAGCGCATGAAATACTTCATTTGCCATTAAAAGATGACCCATATGTGGTGGGTTAAATGTACCTCCAAGTAAACCGACCCTTTTCATCGTCTCACCTTATTTCGTTACTTTTGGTAATACAATCTTTTTATGATTGCGTGACTCTTTATATAAAACAACTGTCAGACCGATTAATTGGACAAGCTCCGCATGAGCGCCTGTGGCTAATGCTTCTGCGACTTCATGTTTATCCTCTTCACAGTTATCTAAAATACGTACTTTAATCAATTCACGTACTTCTAATGCCTCGCGAATTTGCTTTGTCATTTCATCATTAACTCCACCTTTTCCCACTTGGAAAATAGGTGTTAAATGGTGTGCTTCTGCACGTAAAAAACGTTTTTGTTTACCTGTTAACATAAAAATTAGTTTCCTCCTAATTGCGCCTTCAGTTGCGCAATCATTGAATTTGTATTTGGATAGTTTCCTAACCAGTGTTCAAAAGCGATGGCTCCTTGATGGACAAACATTCCTAAGCCAGTGACAATCGTTGCTCCTTTTTCTTCAGCCGCTTGTAAAAAAGGCGTCATTAATGGATTATACACAATATCCGCAACAATTGCTTCTTTCATCAGCCGATCTAATGAAAATGGCATTGAAAAATTGCCCGTGGAAAGGCCAGCTGATGTCATTTGCACAATAATGCTGAAATCAGCTAGCGTTTCTTCCGCTTGTTGTAATGAAATGGCACGTCCCATACCCATTTCATCAATAATCATTTGTGCATTCGTCACCGTACGATTGGCGATGGTTACATGACGATAGCCTTGTTGCTGCATAGCAAAGGCAATGCCTCGAGCAGCACCTCCAGCACCAACAAGTAATACAGGCTTGTCTTTATGAGAAACCCCAACGGCTTCTTCCAGTGATCGAACAAATCCAATACCATCTGTATTATAGCCTTTCAGCTTTCCTTCTGTTGTTCGTACCACTGTATTCACTGCGCCCATTTTTTGTGCCAGCTCATCTAGCTCGTCTAGATACGGAATGATTGCTGTTTTATGAGGAATGGTCACGTTCCAGCCACTTGCCCCTAATGTCTTCAAACCAGCAACAGCAGATTCTAATTGATCAGGCGTTACATGTAAAGGAATATATGTCGCATCAATTGACATGTCCTCAAACCAAGCATTGTGCATGGCAGGTGATTTTGAATGTTCAATTGGATCACCCATAACTGCAAACCATTTCTTCATTTTTAGTCCCTCTCTCTACTATGTCCTCCATTTAGATCAGCGAAGGACGAATTGAAACTTGTACACCTTTTGGTGCGTAAGCTGCTACTACTACATTCGCGTGTTGAACGGTAATCCAGCCAAGCCCAGAAAATACTACATCTGTTTTCGCTTCTTTGATGGAAAATTCGTGACGAACCAATGGCGGTAACTGGTCGATAAAGTCCGCAGTTGGGGGTGCCAATAATTCTCCTTTATGCTCTTCATATAACGCATCGGCCTTCTCAAGCTTTGTACGATGGATTGGTAAATCATTTGCCACATGGATGGTAAAGGCGGAACGATCACCCTGAATAAAATCAAATCTTGCTAATGCACCAATAAATAGAGTTTGCCCAGCATTTTGTTGATAGACTTTCGGCTTAATTTCTTTTTTCGGCATAATATATTTTAATTCACTGGCATCAATATGATGAGCCATTTGATGATGATTAATAATACCTGGCGTATCATATAATGCACTACCATCATCCAATGGAATATCAATCATGTCTAAAGTAGTACCTGGGAAATGTGAGGTTGTAATCACTTCACCCTCACCTGTTGCCTGCTTAATAATTCGGTTAATGAACGTAGATTTTCCAACATTTGTACAGCCAACAACATATACATTTTGTCCTTTACGATATTCATCGATGGCTTCCATTGCTTCTGCCATCCCTTTGCCTTTATGGGCACTGACTAATAGGACATCGACAGGCTGTAGTCCAAGAGCCTTTGCTTCACGTTTCAGCCAGTTGATAACTTTTTTTGGCTTCACAGACTTTGGTAATAAATCAGCTTTGTTGGCAATCAATAGGACAGGATTCTTCCCTACAAAACGATGAAGCCCTGGTAGCCAGCTTCCATTAAAATCAAATATATCAACAATTTTTACGATTAAGCCTTGCTGTGTGCCAAGACCATTTAAAATACGTAAAAAATCGTCATCTGTTAACGATACTGGTTGAATTTCATTGTAATTTTTCAAACGGAAGCAACGCTGGCAAATGACCACATCCTTTTCTAATGATGATGGGGGTGCATACCCAACTGCTGTTTTATCTTCTGTTTGAATTGTTGTACCACAGCCAATACAATTTGGCATTTCAATCATTCTTGTTCCTCCCAAGTTATAATTCCTTTTCGTTTCAAATCATTAAATACGCGACGTTCAATGAAACGATTCAATTTTGTTACAAGCCCATCTGATTGTGCAACAGGCTTCACGAGCACTGTGTGTAAGCCTAAGCGATTTGCGCCCATTACATCCGTAAGGAGTTGATCTCCTACCATTACTACTTCATTTGGACGTAAGCCTAGTTGAATCAGTGCATTATAAAAAGCATTACGAAGTGGCTTTTTCGCCTTGTGAATATAAGGGATACCTAACGGCTCAGCAAAATGCTTTACACGAGCTTCCTTGTTATTTGACGCAATAATAACACGAATACCTGATTCTTTCATAATGCGTAACCAAATGATTAGCTCTTCTGTTGCATCTGGACGATCCCATTCAACAAGCGTATTATCTAAATCCGTAATGATTCCTCTAATCCCTAATTCTTGTAACTTTTCCGGCGTAATTTCAAAAATATTCGTCACAAATTCGTTCGGTAATAAAAAATTATACAAAATAGCGACCCCTAATCTTAACGTATTATTCGACCATTATAGCATATTTGCAAAGGCTTCACCCATTCGAATTGGGCTTCCTTTTACAACATTATCCGTAAATTTAATTGTATCCTTTTCAAACAGCATCACAACAGTGGAACCAAATGAGAAATAACCAACTTCCTGCCCTTTCTGCCATTTCGTTGTTGTATTGGTAAGTACAATGGAATTCACAAAGGTTGCACCTACTTTGATAAATGCAACATGCTGATTATTTGCTGCTTTCAGCTCAGTCACTAAACGATAATTATGAGAAATTGGTTTTTTACCGTATGTAAGACCTAACTGATTCACAGGATAAGATTTCTGACCAAGTGTATATTGTCGTAAGACTTCTCCATCTATCGGGCTATGGATACGATGGTAATCAGCAGGACTTAAATAAAAAACAATAAAATGTCCGTCTGCATATTGTGCAGCTCGTTCTGTATTGCCGAGTAAATCTTGTAATGCATAAGGCTTACCCTTCACAAGAAATGTCATATCCCATTCAATACGTCCAAAGGATTCCACTTTTGCGTCCACTGGGCTGGCATAGACAGTTGGATTTTTTTCAATAGGTCGAGCTTCTTCAATAAGTTCTCTTGTAAAAAAATCATGTAAACATGAAAATTGTTGTTGTTTTTTTGAAACTTCTTCAAGGTTAATATCGTATAACTTCATGTAGCTTGGTATTATACGTTTACTCCACTTCGCTTTTGCTATTGTCTGCAAAAGATGGGAAGATTGCTTACCATTCGTTAGTTCTATCAAGCGTTGATATAGTTTTTCTTTCATACAGTAAAACCCCTATCCATTAATTTAGACTGTCAATTTTTTCGCATTCGAAGTATAATGGTACAATATCTTAAGTGCAAAGGAGTGATCCCCCTTGTTTTTTTATCACAAGTTGGTGGATACCACGGTTAAGAAAATGAAATCGCACGCAGCTAACTTCATAACAATTAGTAATATGTCCTTTGGAGGCGCGGCTATTATGGCCACTCTACATGAATACTATAGCTATAGTGTCTTGTTTATCTTTATAGCAGCTCTTCTTGATCGCTACGATGGTAAGGTAGCGAGAGCGCTCGGACAAGTGTCAGAATTAGGTAAACAATTAGATTCTATGAGTGATATTATATCATTTGGTGTGGCGCCTGCATTATTAATGTATGAAGTTGTTCTAGTTGATTTTGGTTTTGTCGGCATGATGATGGCCGTATTATTTATCGTCTGTGGCGCGATGCGTTTAGCTCGCTTCAATATTAGCGAAGCGAACGGTTATTTCACAGGTTTACCAATTACAGCCGCAGGTACGTTCTTAACTTTAACGTATTTCGCAGCTTATACGTTCCATCCGGCATTTTATCTTTTCCTTTTCCCCATTTTAGCTTTACTCATGATTAGTACATTTACGTTAAAAAAAGTGTAACAGCACATTTGCTGTTGCACTTTTTTCATTTCCCACGGCTTTTAAACATATACTGTCGAAAAATGGGGAAAGGATGAAATCATTCAATGAGCGGAATTTTTACATCGATGTTGCAGTTATGGCTTGAAATCCCTGCGTTGCTTGGCTATTTAAAGGGGCAAACATTCCATAAACCCTTTTCAAAAGAAGAGGAAGCTGCTTGTATTGAACGATTTTTAGGTGGCGATGAGCAAGCGCGTCTTGATCTAATAGAACGTAATATGAGGCTTGTCGCACATGTCGTTAAAAAATTCCATCCAAAACATGAGCAACTCGATGATTATATTTCTATTGGAACAATTGGACTAATGAAAGCCGTTGAGAGCTATACCCCTGATAAAAAAACTAGACTTGCCACATATGCAGCTCGTTGCATTGAAAATGAGATTTTAATGCATCTACGCACCCAAAAGAAAGTGCAAAAAGACGTTTCGCTATTTGAGCCGATTGGAACTGATAAAGATGGGAACGCACTGCAAATTCGCGATTTACTTCAGTGTGATGAAGAAAGTGCCACAGAGAAGCTAGAGCATAAAGAGCATGTAGCACAACTATACCACTATTTGCATATGCTCGATGAACGTGAGCTCGAAATTGTGACACTCCGTTATGGCTTAAATCAACAGGATGCACTTACGCAAAAGGAAATTGCAGCACGCTTAAATATTTCACGTAGCTATGTATCTCGCATTGAAAAACGGGCACTTATTAAACTCTATCAACTATATAAACGAGACCAAAAAACTATTGAATAATATATTGTAAAATGGTTATGAAAAAAATTCAATCCTTCAATGGCGGAAGATGCCTATTTCATGGCATATAAAAAACTCCTTTGCGACATGACTATGTCGCAAAGGAGCTTTCCCGTCATACTAGTGTGCTGATTCAGAGAGTTCTGCTGAAATCAACGTACCTATTAAAGTTGTAATAATGACTACACCTGCTGTTAAAAATAACATCATGAATGCCTCCCATTCTATTATGAAGAGATTTATTAATGTCAGTGTAGCATTTGTTTTTTGTATCAACTGTGATTTTTCTCACAGAATAAACCACACATTTTGACCATTCTGTGTAGTTTATAGTGAGGAAATTGCTTTTAATACGACTTGTGTCGAATGTTTTGCAGCAACTGGTAAAAATTCATCAAAGCTAATATTCGATTCTTTACCTGCAATATCTGATAATGCACGAATGACTACAAAAGGTGTAGCAAATTGATAACAAACTTGTGCAACTGCAGCCGCTTCCATCTCTACTGCTTTCATTTGAGGGAAATGGCGACGAACAGCCTCTACACGTTCAGGATCATTCATAAAAGCATCCCCAGAGCAAATTAAACCAACGCCATACTGGTGCTCTCCAACTGCCTTTACAGCCTCCTCAGCTACCTTCATCAATTTCTCATCTGATTTATATGCTGCTGGCATACCAGCCATTTGTCCAATTTCATAGCCAAAGATTGTGACATCCACATCGTGGTGACGAACTTCATCAGAAATAACGACAGCGCCTACCTCAAGAGCTTCATCATATCCACCTGCAGAGCCTGTATTAATGACAACATCTGGTTTAAACTCATGTAAAAGAATTGTCGTAGACATAGCAGCATTTACTTTACCAATACCGCTTTTTAATAATACGACTTCCTTGCCTTCAAAAGTTCCTGTTGTATACTCACTACCTGCAATCGTTGTGCTATGTGCATCGTCTAATGCTGCTCTTAGAAGCTCCACTTCCTCTTCCATTGCGCCAATTACTGCAATTTTCATGTACTGTTACTTCCCTTCTTTTATCAACTCTATTAAAAATAATCAAAAGAGTGATTTTCGTCAATAGGCGCCTTCTAATGTATTTAGTTGCTCTAGCTTCACAGGCTTCCACCCTTCATTATCAACCCATTCCATGCTTACACGATACATTTGAGATTTATCATTGGTCGAAACAGTTGCAATGGATGAATTAGGACCACCATTATTTTGCATACGCCAGATGATCATATTGCTTTGGTCAATACCTGTCACAGTAGATACTGTTGCTACTTTCTCAGCCCAGTCTACAGACGTGTCGTCATATGAAGACACATGCTGACCTGTTTGAGTTGTAGGTGTTGGTTGCCAATTTTTATTCGTGATGACCTTCTCAACAATAGGATTATCTGATGCTGATTCTTCTGCTGTGCCTTGTTCTTCCTGGGATGTCTCAGGTTCTGATTCTTCTTCTGAAGGTTTATCTTCTTCTACAGCAAGATCTTCTTTTTCTTCATCCGTCGGTTCTTTTTCTACTTCTTTTTCATCATCACCGCTCTGTTCTTCTTGAACGGGTTCTTCTTTCACTGCTTGATCTGCATCATCTTGCCATTTAAACACATAGGTTGCTGTGATAATAATGAGTACAACCACAACACCAATTAGAACATTCAATAGTTTATCTAGCTTTTTATTACGAGATGGCTGCAAATGACGACCACTTCGAGTTTGTCGTTCACTCATAATGTCTCCCCCTCTCTAGGCAATATTCTATCAAGTTCGACAGCACTTGCAAAATAATTCTACTCACTATTTTACTACAGAGTTATCACGCTAAAAATGGTACAAGCAGTCAGCCAAAGGCTAACTGCTTGTACATATACATATTATTTAATTGAGACAATTTTCACTTTCATTTCGCCGCCAGGTGTTTGAACGACAACCTCTTCACCTTCAGCACGACCAAGTAGACCTTTTGCAATCGGTGATTCATTCGAAATACGGAATTCCATAGGATCTGCCTCAGCAGAACCAACGATTGTATAAGATTCTTCATCTGTTGATGGCTTACCATTGATGATTTCTACGAATGTAACCGTTTTCCCTAGTGATACTACACTGTTATCTGTCTCGTCTTCAGAAATAATCACTGCATTGCGAATCATTGATTTTAATGTTGAAATACGACCTTCTAAAAAGGCTTGTTCTTCTTTAGCAGAATCGTACTCAGCGTTTTCAGAAAGATCTCCAAAATCACGTGCTATTTTAATGCGTTCAACGATTTCTTTTCGTGTTTCAGTTTCTAATTTTACTAATTCTTCTTCTAATTTA
>NZ_DJAU01000016.1:0-8125 GCF_002429725.1 Lysinibacillus sp. UBA5994
CGATAAAGAATCAGAAGGTTACAAAATCTATGCTGGTTCAGCATGTATTACATGTCACGGTGAAGGCTTAGAAGGTGGAGCAGGTGCGCCGTCTCTAATGAACACAGGTTTAACAGCTGATGAGATTAAGGACATTGCTCATAATGGTTCTGAGAGTGGTAAAATGCCAGCAGGATTATGGACAGGTTCAGATGAAGATCTTCAAAAACTTGCTGAATTCATCGAAAGCTTAAAAGCAGAGTAATAGTAAAAGAGTCAGGAAACTGGCTCTTTTTTTTCTACCTTGTTATACTATTGGGACTGGAAGCCATACAAAAAGGTTCCCTTGTATAAAGGATTTTAGCGAAAGATGTCGAAAAAACATTTATTCTTGAAACAAGTAAGTGAATTAAAACAATAAAATAACACATATTGATGGTGAGATACAATTGAAAGGTAGAGTAAAGCTCTAGAATTTCATAACTATACATAAATAATGGATTGTTTTTATCGGAAGGAGTTAACATCGTGCAACTAACAAGAGCAAATATTTGGTACCTTCTGACCCATAAATCATTCTTGATAGTGCTGCTAATTATTAATCTACTAGGTACAATTTATGGCTATTATTGGTATGGGTGGCAGCTTGCCATCACAGAGCCTATTTTTTATATTTTTGTTCCAGATAGTCCGACAGCCAGTTTATTCTTTTGTTTTGTGTTAATTGCTTGGATTATGGGGAAAAGCTGGCCACTGATGGAAGTACTTGCCCTTGTTACGTTGGTGAAATATGGCTTATGGGCAGATGTGATGAATATTTGGACATTAATTGAAACAGGTTCTATTGGCTGGCAGGGATGGATGCTAGTTGGTTCACATTTTGCCATGGCTGTACAAGCAGTACTATATATGAAGAAATATGTCTTCACTTATTGGCATGTTGTGATAGCAGCTGTTTGGACACTGCATAATGATGTCATTGACTATGTATTTGGGCAAATGCCGATGTATCGTGATTTAGCCAATTACACAAGCTATATAGGTTACTTTACATTCTGGTTATCAATTGCATGTATTTTACTTGCCATTTTCTCAATTAGGTGGCGCAAATATTTGCCGAATTAGGGTATAAATTATAGAATTATAGTATCGAGGTAGAAAGGGGTTAGAAAATTGTCAACGAGCATGTATATTGTTTATTTTGTGATTATTATGCTGCTTCCACTTTATGCTCAAATGAAGGTAAAGGGTACGTATAATAAATTTGCAAAGCAACGTACAATGAAGGGGCAAACTGGTGCAGAGGTAGCGCGTGCGATTTTAGATGCAAACGGCTTATATGATGTACGAGTTGTGCCAACACAAGGTGTGTTGTCTGATCATTATAATCCAGCAACCAAAACAGTGGCTTTATCAGAAAGTAACTTTTATGAAGCAAGTGTTGCAGGGGCTGCGGTTGCTGCCCATGAGGTAGGCCACGCCATCCAACATAAAGAAGCATATTCCATGCTTACATTACGTAGTAAGCTAGTCCCGGTAGCAAATATTTCTTCTAATGCGTCTTGGATTTTCGTAATGATTGGTATTTTTGCAAGTAGTACGAATTTCTTGCTATTAGGTATCATATTATTAGCAGCAGGTGTTGTTTTCCAATTAGTGACACTTCCTGTGGAGTTTGATGCCTCGAAGCGAGCATTAGTTCATATGAATTCACTTGGCATTATTACAAATGAAGAAGAACGACCAGCACGAAAAGTATTAAGTGCTGCAGCATTAACATATGTAGCAGCGGCAGCGGTAGCTGTACTAGAGTTATTACGTTTAATTTTAATTTTTACCAATATGCGTAGCGACGACTAAGAAAAAACTTGTTATAGTGGTACACCACTATAACAAGTTTTTTATCTTCGTATGCTTAATGAAGGGGTTGCTTTTGATCGTCTAATGTGAAGCCTTCTCCTGCCACATCTCGTACTTCAATGATGGAAACAAATGCGTGCGGATCAACTTCATGCACAATAGATTTTAACCGTACAACTTCATTGCGACCAATTACACAATAAATAACCTCCTTAGGTTGTTTCGTAAAATGACCATGTCCTTCTAAAATGGTGATACCACGCTCCATTCGAAGAGCGATTGTTTCAGCAATGGCTCCAGACTTTTCTGATATGATAAGCGCACCACGAGCCGCATAAGCACCTTCTTGTACAAAGTCAATGACACGGGCTCCAACAAATACGGCTACTAATGTATACATCATGGAACGAGCATCCAAGAACGTCAGCCAAGAAAGAATGATGACGATGGCATCGAAGACAAACATGGTTTTCCCCATACTCCAGCCAAAATATTTATGTCCTAGTCGTGCCAAAATATCGACACCACCTGTTGTGCCACCGAAACGAAAGACAATCCCAAGTCCCAATCCAACAAAGACACCAGCAAAAAGTGCTACAAGCAACATGTCATCCTCTAAATGGATGGTAAATTGATATTTTTGGAAAATTTTTAGAAAAAGAGATACGGATAAAGTGCCGACAAGCGTATAGACAAATGATTTTTTTCCAAGTAATCGATAACCTATGATAAACATGGGAATATTTAATAACAGGTTCATTAAGGCAGGGTCCCATCCTAATGTAAAATATAGTATGAGAGTAATCCCACTTAGTCCACCTTCACCCAGTTGATTTTGGATGTTGAAGTGAACAAAGCCGAAGCTGAAAACTGCTGCTCCGAGCATAATCGCGATAATATTACGTATTTTAATCTGTTTTAGCATTTGACCTCCTGTAGTTCCAAACAAATGAAGTAGTGTTATCTATTATCTGACATTTTATTGGTTTTGACAACAATGGTGTAAATTTTATACGATGGTAAATAGGAGTGTGATTTTTATGGCAGATCAACTAACAATGCAAGCTTTACAACAGCGTGTCGATGACTATATAGGACAATTTAAAGAAGGCTATTTTCCACCATTTGAATTACTTGCACGTCTAACAGAAGAATTAGGCGAACTTTCACGCGAAGTTCAGGATGTCTATGGACAGAAAAAGAAAAAGAGTACAGAGGATATAAACAGTATTGAAGAGGAATTAGGAGACTTTTTCTTTGTACTAGTCTGTTTTGCAAATGCCCAAGGTATTAAACTAGATGAAGCACTTTTACGCGTCATACATAAATTTGAAACTAGAGATAAGGATCGTTGGACTAGAAAGGATGAAGAATGATGTCGATTCGTGTAGCAATTGCGGGAGCAAGAGGAAAAATGGGAGCTGAGGCTGTACATACGGTCATGAAACATGACAAAATGGAATTAGTAGCTGTACTAGATTATAAGGAAGTAGGAAAAACTTTAGCTGATTTAGATATGTTTCCAGCAAGCTATACAGTGCCTATATATACAGAAATGCATGATCTTGTAGAAGCAACTGCACCAGATGTATTAGTGGATTTAACTAATCCACATGCAGTCTACAAACATACAAAGGAAGCACTGAATTTAAATGTACGACCTGTAATTGGTACAACAGGATTTACAGATGCACAACTAGAGGAATTATCAGCCATTGCCAGAGAAAAAGAGTTAGGTTGCATTATTGCACCAAACTTTGCGATTGGTGCTATCCTAATGATGAAGTTTGCAAAAGAAGCAGCCAAATACTTACCAGATGTAGAGATTATAGAAATGCACCATGATCAGAAGCTTGATGCACCATCTGGGACAGCGGTGAAAACGGCACAGTTAATACAAGAGGTCCGTACGCCAAAGGCACAAGGACATCTAGAAGAGAAAGAAACCATTAAAGGTGCAAGAGGTGGAGATTTTGACGGTATGCGCATTCACTCCGTACGTTTACCTGGTTTAGTGGCACACCAGCAAGTATTATTTGGAGGGGATGGGCAGCTACTAACGATTCGCCATGATTCATTAAATCGTAATTCTTTTATGTCGGGTGTTGCATTTTGCATAGAAGAGGTTATGAAAATGGATCAGCTTGTTTATGGTTTAGAAAACATCATCTAAAGATTGGGATGGAAGCTATATGAAAATCGCATTGATTGCACATGATCGTAAAAAAGATAATTTAGTACAGTTTGCTATTGCTTACCAAAATATTTTACAAGAACACACACTATATGCTACCGGCACAACAGGACAACGTGTCATCGAAGCTACTGGTTTGGAAGTTACACGTTTTCGTTCAGGGCCACTTGGTGGCGACCAACAAATTGGCGCAATGATTGCCAATAATGATATGGACATGGTGATATTTTTCCGTGATCCTTTAACAGCACAACCACATGAGCCAGATGTTTCTGCACTAATCCGTCTTTGTGATGTTTACCAAGTGCCACTGGCAACAAATATGGGAACAGCAGAAATATTACTAAAAGGCCTACAGGAAGGCTTTGTGGATTGGAGACTGATACAAGAAAGACGCAATTAACAAAAGACGTGATTCAGAAAGGATGATCATCGAATGAAAAAGCTAAAAATAGGCATTACCTGTTATCCTACAGTTGGTGGCTCTGGTGTCATTGCAACAGAATTAGGCAAAATGCTTGCAGAAAGAGGACATGAAATTCATTTCATCACCTCAAGCGTACCATTTCGATTGAATAAAATTTATCCAACCGTCTTTTTCCATGAAGTCGAAGTTAATAATTATTCAGTATTTCAATATTCTCCATACGATATTGCATTAGCGAGTAAAATGGCAGACGTCATAAAGGATGAAGAGTTGGATGTGCTACATGTGCATTATGCCATCCCACATGCAGTATGTGCGGTGCTAGCACGTGAAATGAGCGGCCGAGACATTGGCATCGTTACAACCCTTCATGGCACAGATATATCGGTGCTTGGGCAAGATTCTACGCTCTCACAGGCCATAAAGTATGGGATTGATAAATCTGATATTGTGACTACCGTGTCACAGGCATTAAAAGAACAAACCTATGAACTGATTGATACAGTAAAACCAATTGAAACGATTTATAACTTTGTGGACGAACGCGAATACTTCCCACGAAATTCAGGAAACTTAAAAGAGCAATTTGGTATACAAGAAGATGAAAAAGTCCTCATTCATGTATCAAACTTCCGTAAAATAAAGAACCTTCCACACATTGTAGACGCCTTTATGAAAATCCGTGCCAACATGAAAGCAAAGCTCTTATTAGTAGGTGATGGCCCAGAAAAGCATCGTGTCATGGACCAAGTAAAAGGAAGTCCGTATATGAAGGATGTTTTATTTTTAGGGAAACAAGAAAACTTAGCTGAACTGTATGCGATTAGTGACCTTAAGCTATTATTATCACAGCAAGAATCGTTTGGACTGGTGTTATTAGAGGCAATGGCTTGTGGTGTACCTTGTATTGGAACAAATGTAGGTGGTATTCCAGAAGTCATTGAGCATGGTGTAGACGGCTATATCGTGGAATTAGGGGATACAGAGGCAGTTGCGGCGTATGCAACCCATTTATTGCAAGATGAGGAACAATTACTGCGCTTCCGAGAAGCGGCCATCCGTGCAGTAAGTGAAAAATTCCACTCATCCAAAATTGTGGAACAATATGAAAATCTGTACGAGAAGGTTGCGGAAAGAAATCATGCAAAACAATAAAGAATGGCAGGCAGCCTATTCAGTCATTGAACAATTAGATCAGGCGGGATTTGAAGCAGTTATTGTTGGTGGAGCTGTAAGAGATGCTTTACTCGATCGTCCTGCCCATGATGTAGATGTGGCTACTAATGCCTTGCCTGAAGAAGTAAAAACTGTGTTTCAAAAGACTGTAGATATTGGGATTCAGCATGGGACGGTACTTGTTATCGTACCCGCTGGACCTGTGGAAGTGACTACCTATCGGACAGATGGGGAATATACAGATCATCGAAGACCACAGAATGTCCATTTCGTTCGATCTCTAAAAGAGGATTTACAACGCCGAGATTTTACAATGAACGCCATTGCCATGCGGCGTGATGGCTCTTTTGTAGATTATTATGGCGGACAACAAGATATTGAAAAGCGCGTTATACGAGCGGTAGGAGAGGCAGAAAAACGGTTTGCAGAAGATGCTTTAAGGATGCTGCGAGCGATTCGCTTCTCTGCACAGCTTGATTTTACGATCGAGGCGAATACATTAGCAGCCATCCAGCAAAGGGCTGCTGATTTGGGCTTTATTGCAAAAGAACGCATTAAAGCAGAGCTTGATAAGCTTTGGGTAGGAAAAACAGTTTTTGGGGGTATACAAAAACTAGAGGACAGTGGATTAACGGCCTATTTAACAGGTGATTTTCAAACTGCTCAATGGCATAATTTCCAAACAAAAGATGCCCTTCTTGGCTGGGCATACTTTGCCTTACTACAAGGAACAGCATGGCGTGAGGTAGTGCGCGATTATCGATTATCGAATAAGGAAATGGCGTTTATTAATTCCGTTTTAACCGCTTATGACGCTTTAAAAGATGGTTGGACAAATCGCCATTATTTTTACTACACAGAGCAAGAACTAGAGGCTGCACAATATTTTGCCCAACTTCGCCAATTAGACGCTTCGATACCTCAACAATCTATCCGAGAATTACAGGCAAAGCTACCGATTCAACATAAGCAAGAATTAGCGGTGAATGGGGCTGATTTACTGAAATGGTCTGGCAAAAAGGGTGGGCCGTGGGTAAAAGCCGCATTGGAGGAGCTGCTGACAGCCATTCTTCATCATGAACTTCAAAATGATCGACAACAGATTAAAAGCTGGCTGGAGCAACAGGATCTTACTTAAAGCCGAATACATGATAGATAAAAGCCGTCTCCTGAAATGGGAGACGGCTTCATTAAATTCCTATCGTTGGTGGTCATTTACGTTAATTTACAGTATGATTAAGACAAAATAAGTTACATAACAAGAGTACAGTTAACTAAAGGATTGATGTGAAGATGACAATTTCCATGAAGGACGAAATTTTAAAAAGAATATTGGCTGCTGATGGAGAAGCGGTTTCAGGTCAGGAATTAGCAGATTCTCTTGGTGTCTCAAGAACCGCTGTTTGGAAGCATATGCAAACATTACAAGAGGAAGGGTATACATTTGATACAATTAAGAAAAAGGGGTATGTATTGACAGGTGTACCAAATAGCTTGAGCCCCACACAGATTAAGCTTTTTTTAAAGACAGAGCATTTTGGACGTGAGATCCATTATTACGATGTAGTTGATTCAACACAAACAATTGCGCATAAGCTTGCACAGGAAGGAGCTCCACACGGTACAATTATTATTGGTGAGGAGCAAACAGCGGGGCGTGGTCGTATGGCTCGTCCTTGGGAGTCTGCACATGGGACAGGTATTTGGATGACCGTTATCGTTCGGCCAGATGTTACGCCCCAACAGGCCTCATCCTATACACTTGTGGTGGCAGTAGCTGTCACAATGGCCATTAAAACCTTATATAAACATGTAGAGCCAGCGATTAAATGGCCCAATGATTTATTGATTAATGGCAAAAAATGTACGGGGATTTTAACGGAAATGCAAGCAGAGGCGGATCTTGTGCAAGCTTTACTTGTTGGAATTGGCATAAATGCGAACCAAGCAGCAGCTGACTTTTCACCTGATATTGCGGATATTGCCACTTCATTACGATTAGAAGCTGGAGAAGAAATCAATCGTGCAGCACTTGTGGCCTCTATCTTACACTATTTAGAACAATTTACAGAACTATACGTTAAAGAAGGTTTTGCGAGTCTAAAGACACTATGGCAGCAAATGTCTTGTACAATTGGTCAACGTATAGAGGTAACGACGATACGCGAACGTTTTGAAGGGGTTGCCAGTGGCATTACAGACGATGGTGTTCTGCAATTGACACAGGACGATGGAACGGTTCGAACGATATATGCAGGAGACATCAAAATATTATAAAAAAGAAGCTGCAAGTAATGTCCTATACTTGCGGCTTCTCATGTTGTTGCAAAAAGATGATGTCAACGGCAGAAAAAGCAACTTTGCAAGGTGAGGGGGTGATTTCCGTTCCGCCAACGTCCTTTCCAGGGGGCGTCCGATGAGCCGCTTCACTCACTTACGTTCGCTCCAGGGTCTCATCTGTGACGCTATGATCTGACCCCAAAAATATA